>JBOHTT010000018.1:0-11673 GCA_050733775.1 Vulcanimicrobiaceae bacterium | reverse complement strand
TCGAGATTTGAATTCCCGGCGCGATCGCGGTACCCAGAAACGCGCCGTCGCGCGAGACCGCCGAAAACGTCGTCGCGGTGCCGTAGCCGATCACGATCGCCGGTACGCCGTATTTCCCGCGCGCTCCGATTGCGGCCGCCAGCATGTCGGCACCAAGCTCCATCGGCCGTTCGGTGCGCACTTCCATGACGCGCTGCGTGCGGGCGCTCAGCAGCAGCGGCTCGACTTTGAAATATCGCTTGCAGCCCTCGCGCAAGTCGCGATCCGCCTGCGGGACGACGCTCGACATTGCAATCGCGCGAACCGCTCCCAGTGCGATATCCGCTTCCTTGAACAGCGCGGCGAAGAGCACGCCGTATTCGTCGTACGTGCGTTTACGTTCCGTCGTGACCCGCCAGTCGGCGACCATCTCCAGGCCGAGCCCGGACGATGGCACGCCGAAGAAACCGAGTTTCGTATCGGTGTTGCCGACGTCGATGCAAAGCAGCAAAGCTTACTTCTTCCTTAAGCCCGCGATCGCGTCCCAAAAACGCATCGCCAGCTCGCGCTTCGCTCCGTTGCCGAGCGGAATGCGGCCGTCGCTGCCGTGCAGCAGCACGAGCTCGTTGTCGCCGGTACCGAACCCGCGCTCGCCGGCAACATCGTTCACCGCAATTGCATCGAGGTGCTTGACGCGCAGCTTCTCGCGCGCGTTGCGTTCGTGCGTCTGCGTTTCGGCGGCAAATCCGACGACGTAGGTACCGTTCTTGTGCGATCCGATCGTCGCGAGGATATCGGGATTGCGCACGAGCTCGAGCGATTCGTCCGCACGCTCTTCCTTCTTGATCTTTTGCGCGCTGGCTCGCGCCGGCCGCCAATCGGCAACCGCGGCGGTCGCGACGAAAATGGTCGCCTCTTTCGCGAGAGGCGTCGCCGCATCGAACATCTCTTGCGCCGTCGTGACGCGATGCGTGCGTGCGGCATCCGGCGGATCGACGCTCGTCGGTCCGAGGACGAGATCGACGATGGCTCCGCGCGCGAGCGCTTCGCGCGCAAGCTCGATGCCGGTCGTCCCGGTGGACGCATTGGAAATGAAGCGCACGGGATCGATCGGCTCGCGCGTCGGGCCGGCCGTGATGACGATGCGCTCGCCATGCAGCTCGCTGCGGCGCGCCGCGGCGGCCTCGATCAGCGCGACGATCTTCGCCTCTTCGGCGAGACGCCCCACACCCTGCTCGCGCTCGGCGAGGAATCCGCTCTCGGGTTCGACGATAAGGACGCCGCGCGCGCGCAGCGTGCGCAAATTCTCGACCGTCGCCGGATGCTCGTACATCGCCGAGTTCATCGCCGGCGCGACGACAATGGGAATCGTCGCCGCGAGTGCGGCGTTGGTGAGCAGATCGTCGGCGATGCCCTGTGCGAGCTTCGCGAGAGTGTTCGCCGTCGCGGGTACGATCGCGAGCACGTCAGCTTCGCGGACGAGCGCGATGTGCGGAATCTTTTCTTGCTCTTCCCACAACGACGTGTGCACGCGGTTGCGCGTCAGCGCCGCAAACGTTAGCGGCGTGAGAAAGCGCTGCGCCTCGTCCGTGAGAATCACGTGGACGTCCGCACCGTTCTGCACGAGCGTGCTGGTCAGCGCCGCAGCTTTGTACGCCGCGATGCCGCCGCACACGCCCAATAATATTTTCACGTTTTCACGACGCGCAGCATCGTCCGTCCGACGGTGAACGGCGTCCCCAGCTCCAGGGCGACGTCGCCCTTGACCGGCTTGCCCGCAAGTCGCGTCCCGTTCCGGCTGGCGAGATCCTCGATATGCATCGCACCTTCGCCCGACGCGTACAAACGCGCGTGCTTGCGCGAGACATAGCGATCGATCGTGATACACGCCGTCGCGACGCGCTCGTCGCGGCCGATCGTGATCTCATGGTCGAATTCCCAGGTCTTGCCGTCGAGCGGCCCGCTCATGATCTCGAGGATGTACACGGTCGCCTTGCTACCTTTGGAGGCCCTGTCGTCCCTTCATAACCGCATCGGCCGCGGCAATCGCTCCAAGCGCCACGTGCTCCGCAAGCGTGCCGCCCTGGAGATACACCTGGTACGGCGGACGGAGGGGGCCGTCACAGGATAATTCCGAGGTCGCGCCTGCAATAAACGCTCCGCTCGACATCACGACCGGATCGACGTATCCCGGCACCGGCCCGGGTTCCGGCTTGAAACGCGCGTTGACGGGAAGCACACTTTGCAATCCCTGCGCGAAACGCAATATCGCGTCGGCGCTTCCGAGCGTGATCGCTTGCACGATGTCGGTGCGGTGCGCGCCGGCAGCAGGGTCGACTTCGAAGCCGAGCTGCGCGAAGAGTGCGGCTGCGAAATCGAGCCCGCGCAAACACTCGCCGACGACCAGAGGCGCCGAAAACAAGCCTTGCAAGAGCGCGCGTCCGAATCCGAGCGTGGAACCGAGTGCGTCGCGCAAACCGGGCGCGTAGAGTCGCGCGGCAACGCGCTCCACCACAGAAGTGCGTCCGATGACGTAGCCGCCCGCAGGAGCGAGTCCGCCGCCGACGTTCTTGATGAGCGAGCCGGCAATGGCATCCGCGCCGACTTCGAGCGGCTCGCGATCTTCGACAAATTCACCGTAGCAGTTATCGACGATGATGAGCGAATCGGGCGTGAACGAGCGCACGACGGTGACCAGCTCTTCGATCTCGGCGATCGACATCGACGGCCGCGGGTTGTAGCCGCGCGAGCGTTGCACGAAGATCGTTCGCGCTGGTGCGGTGGCAAGCTGCTCTGCAAGCGCGCCCGGATCGAAACGCATCCGGCCGTCGAGCGGAAGCTCTGCGTACTCGATGCCTTCCGCAGCGAGACAATACGGTGCCGACGTCAATGCATGATGCAGCGTGTCGTATGGGCGACCGGCGGCGCATAAAATCGTTTCGCCCGGCGGCGTGCACGCCGCCAGCGTCGCCACGATTGCATGCGTGCCGCTTGCGAAATTCAAGCGCGCCAACGCGCGTTCGCCACCGAAGATATGCGCGAGCAGCGATTCGTAATGCGCGCGCGCGGCATCGTCGTAACCGTATCCGAGCGTGCCGCCGAGATCGGCTTCCGTCACCCCTTCGTCGATGAACGCGGCGACGATGCGCATGCGAATGCGCGCGCGCAGCTCGAGCTCGCGCGGCTCCAACCACGTTGCCACCGTTCTCGCCGCCTCGGCAACATGCGCGCTACAGCCTGCGCGCTCGAGGATCGGCGTCAGGAGCTCAGAGCTTGCGGATGACTGCTTCGACGCGGCCGACGACGGTGACATCGTCGGCGTAGATTGGCGGCATAGCCGGGTTCTCCGGCTGCAGACGGATGCGAGTCGGCTCGCGATAGAACGTCTTGACCGTCGCTTCGCCGTCGATCATCGCGACCACGATCTCGCCGTTTTTGGCATCCGGCGTCGGCCGCACGACGACGAGGTCGCCGTCTCTGATCGCGGCGTCGATCATCGAATCGCCGCGGACGCGCAGCATGAAGGCCTTCGGATCGTTGACGAACGCGGCCGGCAGCGCGAAGGTGTCTTCGACGTTCTCGACGGCCGTGATCGGCACGCCGGCGGCGACGCGCCCGACGATCGGCACGTGCGCAACGCGGTGGTCACCGCGTTCGACGTCGTGCTCCGTGCCCGCAGTCACGAGGGCGCGCGGCTTGGTAGGATCGCGCTTGAGCAGCCCGCGCCGCTCGAGCGTCTTCAAATGGGATTGGACGGTCGACGAGGACGAGAGCCCGACCCGCTCGCCGATTTCACGTACCGACGGCGGGTAGCCCCGCTCGGCCGTGAAGGCGCGGATCGTGTCGAGGATCCTCTGCTGCCGCTCGGTCGTTAATGACTCGCTCAATGGAAAACTGCCCCCATTTGGCGGCGCGCCACCAGAGGGGGCGGCACGATGCCATACAGTCGGCACAGGGTGGGGTCACGCTGTGCTTAGATTGCTCCCACAATACCAGGAAGCGACCAAAAAGGCAAACATACGTTCGAGACTCTCTTGACGGCAAGCAAGCAGCCGATATAGAATCTAGGGGACGAACAGACGTTTGCCACTACATATAGCGAGGAAAGCTGAAATGCTCGGAAGACGGAAACGCTTCACACTGATGCCGCTCATCGCGCTGGCGTCCTTGAGTTTGGCCGTCTCATTGCCCACCCTCGCCAGCGGCCACCTGTACGCGGCAAGCCCGCAGCACTACGCCACCGTCATCGTGCGGCCGGGCGATAATCTCTGGACGCTCGCCGCTGCGCACACGAGCCAAACCGGCGACGTGCAAGAGACGGTCGATCGCGTCATGGCCGACAACCATCTCGCAAGCGCGACCTTACAACCGGGTCAGCGCCTGCGAATACCGATATAGAAGTCCTTCGTACCGGGGTGATGCAGCGAGCCGCGTAAGCGGCTCGTTTTGCTTTATGTCGCGTTGGCATCGACTTCGCGAAGCGCTTCTTCGATCTCGCGCCGTTTATTTTCGTGCACCCAACGGTCGGTGGCAGCTTTAGCTATGTTCCACGCTTCACGGGCGTCCGATGCATAAGCGTCCCTATCGTATCCGACGAGGTACTCAACTTTTCCGAGCGCCGTGGCGGGCCAACGGTCGACATCCTTCAACTGACGCCGCAGGAGCACGGCGCGCACCATTCTTTCACGTCTCGACTGCGGCTCAGAACTCCAGTCGATATCCAGATAGCGCTGCAGGTCTTCAGGAATCTCGGACACAGTCTTACCTCCGTCAGCCCTCGCTCGCTACCGCACAAAGAAACATCGCGCCTTGTGGATAAGTCACTGACGCTCGCGCTCTATGTTAGCGATTCGGTGATCCAGCTCGCCAAAGTTACGCATGAGTGTGTGCTCGAGTGCCGTGAACCGATGATCCAATTCCAAGCGTAACGAGGTTAGCGCGGGCAGAATGGTTTGACCAATCTCCGTCTCGATGTGAGCAAGCTTGAGTCGAATCGCTTCGATCTCCATCCTCAAATCTTCGCTCAAATGTGTTGCCGGATTACTTCGTATGCATAGCGTCCTTATGGACGGCGCACGATGACGACGCTGTGGCCGCCGTGCCGGTCTAAGAACTCCAGCGCTTCATTCATCCAGGAATCGAGCCCCGACTGCACGTGCTGCGCGACTTCGCGAACGAGGTGTTGTTTGTTGCGCAGCCATACCAGCTCGCTGCGCGTCGTCGCGGGCCAAATTGCGTCCTCACACTCCTCGCAGTGATAGCCGTACTTCATGGGCGGAGGACTTTTGCGACGCGCATAAATCTCATTTCGTGACCCGTACCATCGTCTGTGGAATTGTTGCTGCCGTCACGCTACTGCGCGCGATAGCCGCATGGAAACTTCCCATGACGGGCGACGAAGCGTACTACTGGGAATGGAGCCGGCGGCTCGCGTTCGGCTACACCGACCATCCGCCGATGGTCGCATGGACGATTGCCGCGTTTGCATTCCTCGGACACAATCCGTTTGCCGTGCGCATCGGCTTCGTCTTGTGCGGTCTCGTCGCAACGTTTGCAATTGCGGCCTGCGCCACCGAGCTCGCAAACGACGATCGTCGCGCAGGCAGAGTTGCCGCGCTCGCGTTGACGCTCATGCCGATCATGTCCGTCCCGTTCGCGTCCGCGAGCCCGGACGGACCGTACCTCATGTTCTGGTGCCTCGCACTTTGGCTCGCCGCGCGCGCCTTCATGGGACTTGGACCCGGATGGTTCGTTCTGCTCGGCATCGCAATGGGCGGCGCGATACTCTCGCGCATGACCGCGTTCGCGCTCCTTTTCGGCATCGCGGTGGCCGCGCTTGCACACAAGCAGCACCGTGCGGCGTGGCGCGACGGATTGTGGGTTTCGTTCGTCATCGCCGGCATTTGCTTCGCGCCGTTCTTGATTTGGAATGCGCAGCATCACTGGGAAACGATCGTGTTCACGTTCGCGACGCGGCACGTCGACGAAGGTTTTTCCGTGCGACGCGTCCTCAACATGCTCGCGCTGCAGGCCGGCGCGTTCTCGCCCGTCATTTGGTTTGCGGCGATCCTGTACGGAGCGCGGACGCGCGTTCCGCTCATCTTTTGGAGCGCGGTGCCGCTCTATCTGCTCGTCACCGCCGTCGCATTCTTCGAGCGCGTCGAAATCAATTGGTTCTACGGCTGCTTTGCATCCGCGTGCGCCGGGCTCGGACTCGCCTGGTGCGAGCTGCGCGGCCCCGCGCGCTTCGGTTGGACGGCTGCATCGGCGATTCCGGCGGCCATACTGACGGCGCTGATCTTCGTCACCGCGCTCGCCTCCGGACCGATCTATCGGCTCGTTCGCGACAGCGGCGCGCATCTCGCCGACAACGGCCCGTTCGAAATCTATACCTACGATCCGCTCGCGCACGACGTGCGCGCACTGGCGCAAGCGCGCGACGCCATCGTGATGACCGACGGCTACGGTTTTTCATCGGTGATGGATTTTGACGCCGATATCACGCCGGTCGTCATCGGGTACGACGCACAAGGCGCGCAAGCGCGCAGCTGGTACGGCTCCCTGGAGCATCCCACGACCGGGCTCTTCGTCGACAAAGTGCCGCTCGATCCGATGGGACGGTTTAAGGGCCGCAAAGATTTTCGCAAGCGGTTCGATCTCGCGTGCGAGAGCGTGCGCTCGGGCGGCGTGCTGCAATACACGTACGCCGGTGCACCGCCGCGTCCGTACTATTTGACGTGGTGCGACGGCATGAAGCGGGACGCGCTCGCGATCTTACGCTGGCAGCAGTGACCCTGCGATCCTTCGACTCCGCTACGCTCCGCTCAGGACTAAAGCGGAATTGTTTGTTGAAAATGGCGAGAGCCCGGCGCGAGCCGGGCTCTCTTGGTCTTACCGAGTTGCTTCCTAGAGCTTGATCTGTGCAGCGAAGTACAGCTCGAGCGGCGGAACGTTTCCACCGTATGCTTGCTGACCTGCGTTTGCACCGAGGATCGGCTCGTAAGGAGCCTGCACGTTCGGGCCCTGGAACGGTGCGCCGCCCATGCTGACCGGATTGTAGGTATTCGCACCGACAAAACCGGTCGAGGCGCCGTACCAGCATCCAAGCTTCGGACCTGCGCCGCCGCCCGGCGGATTCGATCCGCCGAAGCACGTGCCGAACACGTTCGCGACCGTGAGGTTGAGCTTCACGTTCGGTGAGGCTTGGTAGCCCATCTGGAAGTGCACGAGGAGTTCCGACGGCTCGGTGAACGCACCGAGGTTGTCGAATTTCCCGGTGAACGGATCGGGAACCGCAGCGAGGCTGCCGCCGCAGGTCGACGCATCAAACGGCGACGCTGCACCCGACCATCCTGCCGCACCCGGTGCCGTACGCGGGTCGTTGGCAACCGCACCCGCTGGCAGCGGCGCGCAGCCGGCTGCCGGGTCGATGCCCGAGACCTGCGTCGGCGATCCGTACTTACCGCCGGCAACAAACTGTGCGACCGGCGTGAAGTTCCAGCGATCGTGCTTGTAGTTGATCAAGAGCGACGCGACGTGCGGTACGACGTAGCTGCTCGAGACGGAGTTGAGGCCGGTCCCGAACGTCTGGTTGTACGGCGCGTACTCGCTGCTCAGGCTGTCGAGACCTTGCACCGGCGCGTTCCAGTACGGGTTGGCGATATCGCCGGCCGCACAAGCCGCATCGGGCGCACCGGCTGCCGTGTAGCACGCCGCCGCGGTGGCGCCATTCGTCGTCGCACCGCAATGGGCATCGCCCGGATTGCTGGCGCAGAACGACGTGTAGGCGTTGTAGGTCTTGATGCTCTGATTGACGCCGTCGAACGGCGATGAGCCGCCCGGCAGCGTCTGGTACTTGGCGTACGCAGCTGTGTACGTATAGTTCACCAAGAACGCGAGGCCGTTGCGATCGAAGTTGCCCTTCTTGAAGGCGATCTCGAGGCCGCCGGCTCGCTCGCTGAGCACCGGAATCGCTGACACGAAGTTGGTGACGGGGTCGAGGATGACCGTCATCGATTCGTTGGTCGTCGTCCGGTAGAACGGCGTGATCTTCCAGGACATGTCGCTGTTCTTGACTTGATGTTCCCACGAGAAGTCGATGTTGTGCGAATCTGCCGGTGGGATGTAGTGAGCGGGTGTCGTGAATCCGTATTGCCAGAACTTCGGCACGTCGTATGATGCGACGTTGACGTCAGCTCTGTTGTACTCTTGGAACGCCGACGAGGACGGCTGGAGAAACCGGCCGTACGACGCGCGGAGTACGTTGAGCGGATTGACCGTGTACGTGAAACCGACGCGCGGCTGGAAGCCGCCGTACCACTCGTTGGCCGGCGTGGTGGTGTTGAAGTTGATCGCCGTCCCCGCCGCGCACGTGTTCGCGAGGGCAACCGTCGTGAAGCCGGTCGCGACCGAGTAGCAATTGTACTGGTTGAAGCTGTTCGTAAACAGCTGACGACCCAGGTTGCCTTGCGTGTAGTTCAGCGACGTCGCACCTTGCGGAGTCCCGCCTGGCGGTAGCAGATAGTTGAAGCTATCGTACCGGATGCCCAAGTCCACCGAGAGCGCCTGCGTCACGTTGATCGTGTCCGTAAGCGATGCGTTGCTGAAGATGGGTTGCGCGCCGTTGAGGCCGCCGCCGAGACCGTTCTGAACCGCGAGGTACTCGCACGGCCCGGTGCCGCACGTGATCGCGGACTCCGTTCCAAGCACAGGCGAGCCAGGCGCTAATTGCAACGTCTTTCCACCAGGGGCGTTAATGGTGTATTGAGCAGCCGTCGCGCCGCCGCAATACGTCGCAACGCCGGCGCCCGTGTAGCACCCGCCCGTCGGGTTGGTCGAGTTCACCAGAACCGCGACCGGTCTGCTGGTGCTGAAGAACGAACCGTTCCAGCGGTCCGTCACGGACGTGCTCAAGCCCGCCGTGAAGTTGATCAGGTTCTTGGAGAGTTGATCTTCGACTTGTAAGCCGAGACCGCGCGTATGCGCAGGCACGACGTAGTCGGGAGGATTGAACGCGTAGCCCGAGCCCGTATCGGACAGCGGCCACTGCGACCACAGCGTGTAGCCGTAGAGGCGAGCAAACGCGTTGTCACCCATCTGGTGCGTGTATTGGATCTTGTAGATCCCGTCCTCGATGAGTCCATTCGCGCCCGTCGCCGGATTGATGTTGGTGGCACCACCGGTGTTCGGGAACGGATAGGTTGTGACTTGCGAGAGCATCGCCGGCGTGAGCTGCACGCCCGCGGGGCCCGTGTATGCGCCGAATTTCGGGAACGCCTGCGGCGGCGGAGCGACGCCGAAGAGTCCGCCCGCGAAGTCGTACGCGCACGGGTACACGTCGCCGTTGGTGGCGCAGTTCTGGTTCACGTTACCAAAGTACTTGAACGTGCCGCCGTTTTGGAACGTCGACAGATTCGTGCCGCCAAGGGCGTTGTACGAGTCGTTGATCGTGTAGTAAAGGAACGAGTCGTCCCACAGGAGCTGGATGTCGTCTTTCCCGCCGTTCTTATGCGGGATGCCGAAATGGATGTTGACGACCGACTCACGGTCGTTGACCGGGCTGGCCTGACTGAAGAAGGTCGGCTGCCAGAGGTATCCGGCGGGCGCTTTGAATCCCGTCCCGATCCACTGACCCGTGTCGAACGCGCAACCGATGGTTGCTGCCGGTGTGCCGCAAGCGTTTGCAACGCCTGCAACCGGAATGCCGAGCGCGTACCAATTGGTCGCCTGCGCTGATGCCCCGTTAAATTGGTCGACGTACCGGAAATCCTGATTGTATCCGGCCGTTGCGGCGTAGTAGCTGAAGTTACGATTCGGTGAAGCGCCGCCGACTTCGAATTGTGCCTTGTGATAGTACGTCGGCGAACCGATCGAAACGTCGCCTTGACCGAATCCCGGATACGTTCCGGTCTTGATGACCTGATTGACGTAGCCGGAAAGACCGGTCGATTGCGCGGATCCCGGCGCCGATCCCGTGTAAACCTGCAGCTCTTGCTGACCAAGAGCCGACAGCGTCGTCGCGGGATACGAGTCGTATGCGCGCTGCACGGGAACGCCGTCGTACTCGTAACCGAGTTCCGAGTAGTTACCGCCGCGAACGTAGACTGACTGCGCCCATCCGTACTGACCGCCGAGCGGTTGGAATGTACCCGGAACCGCTGCGATGCCGGAATAGGCTTGGCTGAGTGAGTTGCCGCCGCCGAACGGCGCGGCTGCCGCTTGTATTTGCGGCGTGACAGAGTACACGTCTGCCGTCATACCGGGTTTGACGAGATCCGCCGCGCTGCGCGAAGTTACGCGTCCGATGACTTGTAACTGTTGCGCGAGCGGGAAGCTCACAGTCTGGTTCTGGTCTGCCAGAACCGTAATGCCCGAGACGGAGGATGTGTCGAAACCTTTGTCTTCGACCGTCACGAGATACGTGTCCGGCGGAAGAGAAAGGAAACTAAAATTGCCGCGGGTGTCGGTCGTCACGCTTGCCGTTGCACTCGGACTCGTGGCGGTGACCTTAGCGCCGGCAAGCGGACTATTCGTTTTTGCGTTCACAACGGTACCGTGAAGTCCGCCCGTCGTGCTTGCCAGTGCCCATGTTACCTGAGCAAGCACAAAGACGAGGGCCAACACTGCTACCAGTGAACGCCGAATGCGATTAAGTCGCATGCTGCCTCCCTGAAGTTCCCTGAAGTAAAATTGGCATACCAAATCGTGGGGGCAAGCCGAGGCGGCCCCACGCTCGCCTCGCTTTCGTTTCCCAGCGCGGCATAACCCTTTTACCAGGCTGCTCCCAGGCGCATGTATACAAAAGTCGCAACTCGCGTTGTCATCCCGAGCGTAGGCATGCGAAGCATGCCGTAGTCGAGGGACAGCGGCAACCTTGCTAACGCCACGCTGCCCCTCGACTACGGGAGAGCTTCGCTCTCCCTACGCTGGGGGTGACAAGGCCAGCTTATTTTGCCAGCTTGGCTTGCTGCTTTTTGAGCAGGTCCGGGATCTGGGAGGGCCGGTCGGCGACGGGCACCCCGGCCGCCTGGAACGCCTCGACTTTGCTCTGCGGGGTCCCCATCCGGCCCGAGATGATCGCTCCCGCGTGCCCCAGCCGCTTGCCCGGCGGCGCCGAGCGACCCCCGATGAACGCGACGGCGGGCACGTGCGCGAGGTGGTCCTTGATGAAGGCCGCGGCGTCTTCCTCATCGGAGCCGCCGATCTCGCCGCAAATGACGAGCGACTTGCTCTCCGGATCGTTCGCGAACTCGCGCAAGGCGTCCACGAACGTCGTTCCGATGATCGGATCGCCGCCGATGCCGAGACACGTCGACTGTCCGAAGCCGCCGCGCGTCAGAATGTCGACGATCTCGTAGGTCAGCGTCCCGGACCGAGAGACCATGCCGACGTCGCCCGGCTTAAAGATGTGGCCCGGCATGATTCCCATGAGCGCTTTGCCGGGCGAGACGAGGCCGGGGCAATTCGGACCGAGGATCCGCATGCCGGGCGTCGTCGCGACGACCTTGAGCATGTCGGTTGCCGGAATTCCCTCGGTGATGCAGACGCAGAACCGGATGCCGGCGTCGTACGCTTCATACAGCGCGTCGATGGCGAATGCCGGCGGAACGAAAACGATCGAGTGCGTTGCGCCGGTCGCGTCGACGGCCTCTTTGACGGTATCGAACACGGGATGGCCGCTGTCGATCTTCGTGC
>JBOHTT010000017.1:2500-6160 GCA_050733775.1 Vulcanimicrobiaceae bacterium | reverse complement strand
GCCCTGTCCTACCTGGATAGAAATTATCGTTTCCGCGTTACCTAATGCCGTCAAGCGCCGGCAACGCGACCACAAGAACGCTGAGGCGAACAGAATCTAATCCAACGCTTCGCGTTCGCATTACGCGCTCAAACCCTCCGAATCAGTAGCAGCCAGCGCGGCTCCGGCTGTCCCTCGACTACGCGCCTTCGGCGCTACGCTCGGGATGACAGTTTTGGGGGTCGCTTCGGAACCACCGGCATCTTGTCGTGGCTCCATTCCATCCAGGAGCCGTCGTAGACGGCGACGTTCGTGAAGCCCGCTTCGAGCAATGCGAGATAGGAGCCCGACGCCGCGACGCCGCTGCCGCATGAAACGATCGTGCGTTTGTGTGGATCGAGGCCTTTCACCAGTTCGCGTAACCGTTCGGGCGCCGCAATGCGACCGCCGCGAGCGTCTTCGAGCAGTAGGGAGCCGGAGAGGCGCCGCGCGCCTTTGATATCGACCTCGCGCATCGCATAGGTTCCATCGCGTTGCGTCTCCAGCAGCTGCGCGTCGCTGCGGCCTTCTGCTACCGCGAGCACTTCGTCTTTGCCGGCGCGCAATTCGGGCCGCACTTTTGGCGTGAAACGCTTCGCTATCGGCGCTGGGGCGTCGGTCGTCAGCGGTTTTCCCGCCGCGATCCAGTCGCGCAGGCCGCCGGCAAGAATCGCGGCATCGTCGTGACCGTAATAGCGCAGCATCCAGACCATGCGCGCGGCGTAGGGAACGTTGCCGTCGTCGTACGCGATGACGCGCGTGAGATCGCCGACTCCCGCCGCTCCAATAACCTCAGCGAAGCGCTGCGACTCTGCGACGCGCGCGGCATATGGCGTTGCGGGATCCTGCAGATCTTCGGCATAGTCGAGATGGACGGCGCCGGGAATGTGGCCTTTTCCGTAAGCCTCACGGCCGCTTTCGGTCGCAGCTCCCGGCGCGCCGTGCGGCGTGCTGCGCGTGTCGACGATGACGATGTCTTCATCTGGCAAATGCGCGGCCAGCCAATCGACGTCGATAAAGAGATTCATGTTGCGATCATGCTCCCCGCCGCTAGATTAAAACGCTGCTCGGTTTCGTCGGCGATGAACCGAGCGATTGCGAGTGAAGAGGTTGCGCCGGGAGACGGCGCGTTGCGTACGTGGACGATTCCATCCGCACCGTCGAAAACAAAGTCGTCGACGAGCTCGCCGCTCGAACGCATGGCTTGGGCGCGCACGCCCGAAGGGCCGGGAAGACAGTCATCCGGTGAGAGTTCGGGGACGTAGCGCTGCAGCGCTTTGACGTACGCCTTGCGACTGAGATCGCGAAACATCTCGCCGGCGCCTGTTTGCCAATACTTGCGTGCGAGCCGCAGGAATCCGGGGTACGTCACGGCATCGATGAGCTCGTTCGGCTTGACGTCCGAGAAACGATAGCCTTCGCGAGCGAATGCGAGCACGGCGTTAGGTCCGAGCCACACTTCGCCGTCCATGCGGGGCGTGAAGTGTACGCCGAGAAACGGAAAGTTTGGATCCGGCACTGGGTAGATGTTGCCTTTGACGAGATAGCGCTTCTCGGGTTTGAGAATCAAGTAGTCGCCGCGAAACGGAACGATTTTCGGATCGGGCGCGCCGCCCGTCAATCGCGCAAGGGCATCGGAATACAGACCCGCGCACGTGATCGCATAGCGGCTTTCGACGTCGCCGGCCGGAGATTCCAGGAGCGTCACGCCGTCGCGCCGCCGGAAGCCCGTGACTTCGTGCGATAGCAAGAGGTCGCCGCCGAGCGTTTTCACGTCGTCCGCATAGCTCCGCGCGACGACGCGATAGTCGACGATTCCCGTCACGGGCGAAGAGATCGCCTTGAGGCCGCGGCAATGCGGCTCGCGTTCGTTGATTTGCGCGGCATCGAGCAGCTCGAGACGCTCGACGCCGTTGGCATTGCCGCGCTCGTAGAGGTCCATCAAGCGCGGAATCTCAGACTGCTCGGTTGCGACGATCAGCTTGCCGACGTTCGTGTACGCGATCCGTTTGTCGACGCAATAGTCCCAGAGCAGCTTGCGGCCCTCGACGCAGAGCTTTGCCTTGAGGGAGCCGGGTTTGTAATAGATCCCGGAATGGATGACCCCGCTGTTGTGGCCGCTTTGATGCTGATGCCACTCGGGTTCTTTCTCGACGTTGACCAGCCGCAAGCTCGGGTGGCGCAGCAGCAGCTCTCGAGATGTCGCCAGTCCGATGAGCCCGCCGCCGACGACCGCAATGTCGTACCTCACAGCAGGGGCTTCGCTGCGAGCGAGACGAGCACTTTGCGCTTCGGGGTAGAAGAGGGGCGCATGACGACGACGGCTGAGCGTACCATTGCCCCCTTCCGCAACGAGCCGATCCGGGATTTCAAGGACCCGGCGGACCGCACGTCGCTCGAGGCCGCGCTGCAACGCGCGCGCGAACGCCTCGGCGCAACGTATCCTTTGATCATCGACGGCGCGCGCCGCGAGGCGACGCAAACGTTCCGCTCGATCAATC
This sequence comes from Vulcanimicrobiaceae bacterium, assembly GCA_050733775.1. Taxonomy (GTDB): domain Bacteria; phylum Vulcanimicrobiota; class Vulcanimicrobiia; order Vulcanimicrobiales; family Vulcanimicrobiaceae; genus JAFAMS01. The sequence goes on along the minus strand of JBOHTT010000017.1, from coordinate 3,641 downwards.
CGGCGCATCCCAAAGAAACCGTCGGTGACGTGGCATCCGCGTCGGTCGAACAAGCACACGAAGCGATTGATGTCGCGCATCGGCGTTTTGACGCATGGAAGGAGACGCCGGCGCAAAAGCGCGCCGACTTCTTGTTTAAGGCTGCCGACCTCGTGCGTAAACGGCGCGACGACTTTAACGCGTTGCTCGTCCTCGAAGCCGGAAAAAGCTGGCCCGAGGCCGACGCCGATACCGCGGAAGCGATCGACTTCATGGAGTTCTATGCTCGTGAAGCGCTGCGGTACGATAAGCCCTCGCCGCTGATTCCCATTCCCGGCGAAGAAAACGAGCTGCGCTATTTGCCGCTCGGTGTCGGCGTCGTGATTCCGCCGTGGAATTTTGCGTTCGCCATCATGGCCGGAATGACGGCTGCTGCGGTCGTCACCGGTAACACGGTGGTGCTGAAGCCTTCGAGCGATGCCGCCGTCATTGCTGCGGTTTTCGTGGATCTCATGCACGAGATCGGTTTGCCGGCCGGCGTCCTCAATTTCGTGCCGGGAGCTGGTCGCGCAATCGGCGACGCACTCGTCGCGCATCCGAAAACGCGCTTCATCGCTTTCACCGGAAGCAAAGAAGTCGGCCTGCATATCAACGAGCTGGCCGCGCAGGTTCAGCCGGGACAAAAATGGATCAAGCGCGTGATCGCGGAGATGGGCGGAAAGGACGCGATTGTCGTCGCCGCCGATGCCGATCTCGATAAAGCCGTCGAAGGCGTGGCCGTGTCCGCATACGGCTATCAAGGTCAAAAATGTTCGGCATGCTCGCGTGCGATCGTTGAAGCGCCCGTGTATGACGAGTTTTTGAAGCGGCTGAAGAAGCGCGTCGAACAGATACTGGTCGGCGATCCGGCAAAAGCGGAAACCTACATGGGCCCGGTGATCAATGAGGGTGCAAAGCGCTCGATCTTGCGATATATCGACGTCGGCAAGAGCGAAGGAAAGCTGCTGACGGGTGGTGAGGCACTGGAGAACGATGGCGGCTATTATATCGCGCCAACAGTGATTGCAGACGTGAAACCTGGAGCGCGCATCGAGCAAGAAGAGATTTTTGGTCCGGTGCTCGCCGTCATCAAAGCGAACGACTTCGACGACGCGCTGCGCAT
>JBOHTT010000016.1:0-3527 GCA_050733775.1 Vulcanimicrobiaceae bacterium | reverse complement strand
CGATACGATGGCGCAGTCCGGGGCGCGGGAATTCGTTCGCGGCTGCTTCGAATTGATCGAGCAGTATTTTCAGCGCCTTGTCGCCGTTGCAATGGACGCACAACCGGTTGCCGTCCTCTTGCGCCATGCGCACGATGTCGCGGAGCTCGTTCGTCGCGGTCGTCTGCATGCCGTGATAGTCCGTGCCCTCGAACGGTTCGTCGAGCAGACACGTGCGGCCGCCGATCGCGCCGTCGACGAACGCTTTAATGCCGCCGACGTGCAGACGATCGTTGCCGAATCCGGTTTTGATGCCGGTAGCTTTCAGTTTGTCGTAGTGATCGACGGCAAGCAGCGCATTCAACCGTAGCGTAAGCACGCCGCGCCGCTCGGCTTCGACGAACAGTCCGAGATCGAGCGGCCCGACGAGCGCATCGCCGAGCGAGGTAATGCCGGCTGCATGAAACATCTCTTGCGCGCGGCGCAAGCCTTTCAGCCGCTCTTCGGGCGTGCTGGCCGGCGCGACGCTCACGCCACCTTGCGCGACCGACGGATACGCGAAATCGAAGATGGCTTGTTCGTAGAGAATGCCGTTGAGACGGCGGGCCGCATCGCGGCCGAACTCGCCGCCCTCCGGCGGTACGGAATGTTCCGTGATGCCGGCAGCCTCGAGCGCCTTCGAGTTCACGATGCCCCAATGTCCGGCGACGTGCAGCACCATGACGGGATGATCCGGCGCAACTTCGTCGAGATCGGCCCGCGAGAGCACGCGGCCCTCGGACATCTTGGCGTCGTCGTAGCGGCTGCCGCGAATCCACTCCGTTTTCGGGCGCCGCGCGGCTTCGGCCCGAATCTTCGCTTTGATCTCCGCGAGAGAACGCACCGATTTCATCGAGAAATCGAGATGCAGCAGATCTTCCGCGGCCATCGCGAGATGCGCGTGCGCGTCGTTGAAGCCGGGAACCACCACGCCGTCGAGCGAGATCGCGTCGGCGTCCGGAAAGCGCGACTTCAGCGCGTCGAAGCCGCCGGTCGCAACGATGCGCTCACCGGAGGTTGCGAACGCTTCAATCTCGCCCGTGCCGTTTTGCGCGATGATACGGCGCGCGCGCATTATCTTTGTGGGCATTACCAGCGGGTGATGACGACCTTTTGCTGCGTGTAGAACGCCACGCCGTCTTTGCCGTGCATGCGCAAGTCGCCGAAGATCGACTCCTTGACGCCGCCGAACGGGAAGAACGCCATCGGCGCAGCGACGCCGATGTTGACGCCGACCATGCCGGCTTCGATCGCGTGCGAAAACTTCTGCGCGGCTCCGCCGCTCTGCGTGAAGATTGACGAGGCGTTGCCATAGGGCGAGCGGTTTGCGACCTCGATCGCCGCCTCCAGCGTCGGAACGCGGACGATCGAAAGCACCGGCCCGAAGATCTCGTCGCGTGCCAGCGGCGAGTTCGCGTCGACGCGATCGAAGATCGTCGGCCCGACGAACGTTCCTGCAGAGGGAACGTTCTTGCGGCCATCGGTGACGAGCGTGCTCGTCTTGAGGCCGTTCTCGATGTAGCCGACGATGCGCGTGCGCGCCTGATCCGAAATGACGGGACCCATCTGCGCGCCGTCGGAATCCCACGCGCCGACTTTGAGCTTTCCCGCCGCCGCTTGCAATTTTGCGAGCAAGGGATCCGCGGCGTCGCCGACCGCGACGACGACGGAGCCTGCCAAGCAGCGTTCGCCGGCTGCGCCGAATGCCGAGCCCATGATCCCGTCGACGGTCGCGTCGCTCACGCCGTCCGGCATCACGATCAGAAAATTCTTTGCGCCGCCGAGTGCAGTGACGCGCTTCTTGTGCTCGACCGCGAATCGTTGCACCTGATGCGCGACGGCTGAGCTGCCGACGAACGACACGGCTTTCGTGAACTCGTGTGCGATCAGCGCTTCGACGGTGTCACGCTCGCCATGGACCACTTGCAGTACGTTCGCGGGAAAACCGCATTCCGAAAAAAGCTCGAACAAACGCTGCGCGGAGAGCGGCGTTTGCGGCGACGGTTTGACGATGAAGCTATTGCCCGCGGCGACCGCGATTGGAAACATCCACGCCGGAATCATCGCAGGGAAGTTGAACGGCGTGATGCCGATGCAGACGCCGAGAGGTTGACGGATCGTGTGCGTGTCGATTCCGCGCGCGATGCCTTCGAGCGAATCGCCCATGAGCAGCGAGGGCATCCCGCATGCGAACTCGACGCACTCGATGCCGCGCCGAACCTCGCCGCGCGCGTCGGCGAGCATCTTGCCGTTCTCGCTCGAAACGAGCCGCGCGAGCTCGTCGAGATGCTCTTCGAGAGTGACCTGATATTTGAAGAAACGCCGCACGCGTTCGACGACCGGAATTTCGCGCCACTCGAGATAGGCTTCGTGCGCGGCACGCACCGCGCGATCGACGTCGGCCGCACCCGCGCGCTTGACGCGCCCGAGCTCTTTTCCGCTCGCTGGATTGGTGACGACGATCTCGCTGGAGGAGATTGTCGCCGTCATTTCATGCCAAGCGCCGTCTCGAGATCGCCGAGCGCGCCGTCGAGCGCCTCGAAGCCGCGGTCGAGCTCGGCGTCTTCGATGTTGAGCGGCGGCGCGATCGCCGCGAAGTTATAGCGGGTGAGCACCCACGCCCCATGCTTGCGCGCGGCCGCGTTGAACGTCGCCATTTGACCGATGCCGGCGCCTTGCCACGCCACGACGGGTTCGCGCGTCTTGCGATCTTTGACGAGCTCGATGGCCCAGAACGCACCGACGCCGCGCACTTCGCCGACGGACGGATGTGCGCTCTGCACCTGCTCGAAGCGCTTGCGCAATTTGCCCTCGAGCTCGAGTCCGCGCTCGAACAGTTTTTCGTCGCGATAGATGTCGAGCGTCGCGATGCCCGCCGCCATCGCGACCGGATGGCCGGAATAGGTGTGTCCGGCCCAGAGCACGTTGTCGTCGAAGTATTTTGCGATCTCTTCCCGCAACAGCACGCCGCCGAGCGGCACGTACGCCGACGTCACGCCTTTCGCAAAGGTGATCGCATCGGGCATGACGCCGAAGCGATGTGCGGCGAACGCCGCGCCGGTCCGTCCGAAGCCCGTCATCACTTCATCGAAGACGAGCGCGATGCCGTGCGCGTCGCAGATGTTGCGCAAGCCCGCGAGATAGCCGTCCGGATAAACGATCACGCCGTTGCTGCCCACGATGTGCTCGATGATGATTGCCGCGACGCGTTTCGGATCTTCGTACGTCAGAATCAGCTCGACGTGCTCGAGAGCGCGGCGCGTTTCTTGCGCCGGGTCGGTCGTCGCGAACGGACTCCGATAGGGATACGGCGCGAAGAAACGCACGACGCCGGGCACGCCCGGCTCTGCCGGCCAGCGCCGATTCTCGCCGGTGAGTGTCGCCGAACCGGTCGAAGAACCGTGGAAGGAGCGGTACGCCGTCATCACCTTGGTGCGGCCCGTCGCCATGCGAATGATCTTCGCGGCGTCGTCGAGCGCGTCGGCGCCGCCGGTCGTGAAGAACACGCG
>JBOHTT010000015.1:0-6908 GCA_050733775.1 Vulcanimicrobiaceae bacterium | reverse complement strand
GGCTTCTACGCCGTCTACCATATGATGGAAGCAGCGCACGCGCTCGACTGTCGCGATACGAGCACGTTTGCCGACGGCTTCGATCTCTTGGAGCGGATCTTCGTGCCGCAGGGCCTCTCGCGCGATTTCGTGCACGAGTTCGACTATCTGTTCTTTTTCCGGCGTGGCGCGATCTACGGACCGCACTTTCCTACCGAAGCGCAGTTACGGCAATACGTTGCAACGTCAAAGAGTGCTTTAGAAAAAGCTCGCGCATTCTACAACGCCCGTTCGTCATCAACACCTGTTGTCTGATAAGCACTTTTAAGTACGTACTTCGCGTGCATACGATAAAAAGTTCGCTTGACGTACGGGTAGGACGTGTTACAAAGTAACTAGCCGCTTGGGTAAGGGGTGGCTTCTACATGTTCCCTGCGACGACGAACGTGGTCGGCGTTTTGAGCGAGGGCATCGTTGAGTTTGCTCTCGATGACATGCGCTGCGGTATCGACCTCGATGCGACCCAAGAAGTTCTTCGTGCGGTCGCCGTTCGCCCGGTCGAGGGACAACCGCCGTTCATTGCCGGCGTCATCGACCTCCGTGGAACGATCGTTCCCGTCATCGACTTACGCGTCCGCTTTGGGCGCACGTCGCGCGCGCTCGACGCGGACGACCACTTCGTCATAGCGAAAGCGCACCGGCGGCCGATCGCGCTGTGGGTCGACAAGGTCCTCGGCATCATTCCGGCCTCGTCCGCCGGCATTCGCTCTATCGAAGGTCTGATCGTCGGCACGCGCAGTCTGCGCGGTGTCACCCGCACGACCGGCGGTATCGTCCTGGTGCACGATGTCGCCGGCTTCATCAGCGAAGCCGAGCTTGACGCGCTCGAACATGCGCAGCATCAATGAGCTGGAGCCAAGGCGGGTTCGAGGAAATCGCGGCGTTCCTGTCGGCAAGGGCGGGCTTCACGTTTCCACCGGCCCGCATCGCCTTTGCGGAGGCGGCAATCCGGCGCTCGATGACCCGCCTGCGCTCGCGAGATTCTTCCGAATATCTCACGCGATTGCAGTCCGATCGCGAAGTGATGAACGCGCTCCTCGCTGAGGTCACAGTTGGCGAAACGTATTTCTTTCGCGACCGCGAGCAATTCGAACTCATCCAGAACACCATCTTGCCGCAATTGTGCCAGGAGCGCACGGCGCCGGTCCGGATATGGTCTGCGGGCTGCGCGACAGGCGAAGAGCTGTTTTCGCTCGCGATTCTCTTAGACGATTTCGCAATGGCCGCCGGCGCGACGCTCGTCGGCACGGATATTTCCACGGCGGCCATCGAGCGCGCGCGCACCGGAACCTACGGTGCGTGGTCGTTCCGGGATGGCCACCGCGGCTACCTCGACCGCTACTTCCAGCGTGAGGGAGGGCGATGGGTCGTCGAGCGGCGTCTTCGTTCGCTTGTGACGTTCGAAGCCGGCAATCTCGTCGATCCGGCTTGCGCATCGATGCACGCTAAGTGGGATCTCATTCTCTGCCGGAACGTGCTGATGTATTTCGACGAGCGAAGCGCCGCGGCGGTGGCAACGTTGCTGGCGGCATCGCTCGACATCGGAGGGTGGTTGCTCACGTCACCGTCGGATCCGATCCTGCGCGATCTGTCGGACGTTACCGTTGAAACGACGCCCGCAGGGCTGGCGTATCGCAAAGTCGCGCACGCGAATTCGATGCTCGAGCAATTCTACGTCGTTCCGAAGCCTGTTCCGTACGAACCGCGGCTGCGTAAGGAGAGAAAACGATCGCCGGTGCGGACGAAGCCAAAGCCGATGCCTGTGCCGACGCCCGCACCGGAAGTTCTCGATCCCGATATGCATCTGCGCGAGGCGATGCTTTTCCTCGATACAGACCGCCCCCAAGAAGCAGTCACCGCGGCGCGCCGTGCGATCTTTTTGGATCGCGATACGGCATTTGGCCACGTGCTGCTGGGTCGCGCGCTTCGCCTGAGTGGAAAATGCCGGCAAGCGCGCCGCGTGCTCGATCGCGCTCGCGATCTCGCCTTGACGGACGACGTCAACGCGGCGTTGCTCGCAGAGCTCGTTCTTCTCGACAAGGTTGCGCTATGAACGTCCTCGATCAACGCGCCGCGCGGCTCGCGGCAGCCGCGAAACGCGATGCGGAAGTCCCGGTCGTCGAGCTGCTGCGCTTTCAAGTCGGGAGCGAGCGCTACGCGATCGAGACGGCCTACTTGCACGGCGTACTCCACATCGACAAGGTGGGGTTCGTACCAAGCGCTCCACGGCACGTAACCGGCGTGATCAATTTTCAGGGCGAGGTGTTGCCGCTCTTCGACGTCGAGCGCCTGTGGTCTGCACCCGCGTCTTCCGGCGGAGCTCGCAAGGCGATCGTTCTCGGCCGAGAGGCTTTGGAATTCGCAATCATCGTCGACGACGCGAATGAAATCGTCGATCTGCCCGCTGCGGATATCTCGAGGCGTCAATCGCAAGATCAATTTGTTCTTTGCGTCCTACCCGATGGAAGCGCCGTTCTCGATGCGGCAGCGATGCTGGATAGTGCGCAATTCGTCTATGGCGACGAACAACACGAAAGGAAAGCATGATGGGGAACCTCGGCATCGCGCAAAAATTGGCATTGACCTTCGCGCTCGGACCGCTGGCACTTATAGCAGTCGGCTTCGTCTCGTTCAGCGAGGTGAAACAATTGCTCGCGGTCCGCAACATCCTCTTACACACGCTGGAAGTGCGTGCGACGATCACCCGCATGCAGGCAAGCGTTGCCGAAGCTCTCGCAGGCACCCACGGATACCTCCTGACCGGGCGAGACACCGACATTAGCTTATACAATGACGCCGTTGTGCGCGCCAACCAAGAGCTCACCCACTTCACGAGCTTGACCCCCGACAACCCCCACCAAGTGGAGCGTGCGCAGACCCTTCGTGCTCTCTTCGCGCAAGAGCAAACCCTCCTGGGTGGCGAAATTCGGGCGCAGCAGCAGCACCAGGTGAAAACAGTTCAAGACGACTTGCGCAGTGGAACCTCCAACAAGCTGCGAGCTCAGATCGTATCCGCCCTGAACGATGCCGATACCGAAGAGGCTCAGCTGCAGCAGACCCGCGACAGCGCGGCAGAGTTGGCCGCGACATCCGTGCTAAACAGCATTTTCTACGGAACCGCCGGCACGATCGTCGTGCTTGGGATCCTTGCGTTCTTTTTGATTCGCAGCATCAGCAAACCGGTGCAGGACGCCATCAACGCGCTCTCATCGGCGACCGCCGAAATACTCGCCGGAACGACGCAGCAAGCCAGCGGCATTCAAGAACAGGCGGCCGCTGTCGCACAGACCGTCACGACCGTCGAAGAGATCACCCAAACCGCCGACCAGGCCAACGAACGCGCAAAGACCGTCGCCGAATCGTCGCGCCGCGCGGCCGACAACGGCGCAACCGGGCGCAAATCCGTCGAGGACACGATCTCGGCGATGGGCGACGTCAAGACGCGCACCCAATCGATCGCCGAGAGCATTCTTGCGCTCGCGGAGCAAGCGCAAGCAATCGGCGAGATCATTGCCGTCGTGAACGATCTTGCCGAGCAGACGAATATCCTCGCGCTCAATGCGTCGATCGAAGCGACGCGCGCCGGCGAGCAAGGGAAGGGCTTCAGCGTCGTTGCGTCCGAGATCAAAGCGCTTGCCGAGCAGTCGAAGAAGTCGACGGTTCAAGTCCGGCAGATTCTCACGGAGATTCAGCGCTCGACCAATACCGCGGTGATGGCAACCGAGCATGGAACCAAGAGCGTCGATGAGGCCGTGCGCACGGTAAACGAAGCCGACGATGCGATCCGGTTGCTCGTCGAAACGATCGTCGAAGCTGCGCAAGCATCGATTCAGATCAGCACGTCCGTCGGCCAGCAAGCCATCGGGATGTCGCAGATTCAGCAGGCGATGCGCAACATCAGTCAGGCGACGAGCCAGAATTTGGCCTCGACGCAACAGGCGGAGCAAGCCGCACGGCATCTCGATACGATCGGTACTCGACTGCAGCTGCTGCTGAGAGGCGCCGCCGCGTAGCGGAATGCAAACGATCTCTCCGCGTCTGCTCGCGACGTTTCTGGCAGAGCTTCAAGAGCGCTTGGAAACCTTCGAGCGCGATCTTCTGGCGTTCGAAGATACGTCGAACGATGCCGAGCGGGCGGAGATCGTCACCAGCCTTTTCCGCGGCGCGCATAGCTTGAAGGGCGCGGCGGGCGCCGTCGGCTTGGACGAGATTGCGGCAATCTCACACCGGCTCGAAGACGCGCTGTCCGTACCTGCCAGCATTTCGGTCGACGATTTGCTTCAGATGGTGGACGCGCTGCGCGCCTGCGGCAATCGCGTTTCCGGCAATGGAGAAACGACCGAGCGAAAGCAGTCGCACGAAGTCGCGACCAACGGCAAGCGAACGGCCTACGACGGCGAGAGCCATTTGCGCGTCCCCGCCGAGAAGCTCGACTCGCTGCTTCGACAAACCGGCGAGCTCGTTATCGCGCACCACCGTATGGAGCTGCGATACAGAGAAATTCTTTCACTAACCGATACAGTGCGTGGATTCAAAGACCGGCGGTTGCGCGGCTTGGAACGTGCCCTCGACCGGCTGTCCTCGTCAATCTCGGCGGACAGAGCATACCTCGAACGCTCGGCGCGTCGCGTGGATGCGGAAGTTCGCAACGTGCGGATGCTGCCGTTCTCGGTGGCGTGCGAAGGCATCGAACGCATCGTGCGCGACGCCTCACATCAGCTCGAGAAACGCGCGCGCTTAGAGATTCATGGTGAGACGATCGAGATCGATCGCGCGATCCTTGAAGGCCTGAGCGACCCCCTCGTGCATCTGGTGCGGAACGCAGTCGTCCACGGCATCGAGTCTCCGGAGCGGCGACTCGAAGGCGGTAAGGCGCCTGAGGGGATCGTCACGATCAAGGCGCAACTTCGCGGAAACGGCTTCGAAGTCACGATCGAGGACGACGGCGCCGGGCTGGATCGGGAATCGATCGCGGAAAGCGTTCGCGAACGCGGTCTGTCCTTAAACGATATCGATATCGGCGGCGCGATTTTCTTACCCGGTATCTCGACGTCGAAGAACGTCACCGAGCTTTCGGGTCGAGGCGTCGGCCTCGATGCCGTTCGTTCACGCATCGAGTCGCTGCGCGGTACGGTGACGGTGCATTCGTTGCCCGGCAAAGGGACGAGCTTCACGCTGCTGCTGCCGCTCACGCTAAGCACGCTACGAGCGATTCTCTTTGATGTCGCGGGGCATCGCTTTGCAATCGAATCCTCCGCCGTCGAACGCGTCGTTCGACCGAAGGAGGGCGAGATCGTCTCGGCGGAAGGCCGCCGGCGCTTGCTCTGGAGCGGATCCGCCGTCGCGCTGGTCGATGCCGCCGAGCTGTTCGGCATGGAGCACGGCGCAGAGAAACGTCAAGACGTTGCGGGTACGGCGCTGCTGCTCAAGGACGCACTGGGACGCGTGGCGCTGTGGGTCGATGCCGTACTCGAGGAGCGCGAGGTCGTCGTGGGACCGCTCGGGGCGCGCATGAGCGGCGCGCGCAGCGCACTCGGGGCGACGATTCTTGCCGATGGTTCAATTGCGGTCATCATTCGTGCCAATTACGCCGTCGAGCATGCGCTCTCGAACGCACGAACGGTCTCGCGCGCACGGCCTACGGCGCACGAAACACCTCGTCGCAAGCACATTCTGCTCGTGGAAGATTCGATCACGACGCGCACCCTCGAACGCAGCATCCTCGAAGCGGCCGGCTATCTCGTGACGACGGCCGCGGACGGTGAGGAAGGTTGGCGGCGGCTCGCGGAAATCAACGTCGATCTCGTCGTTTGCGACGTCGACATGCCGGTGATGGACGGGTTCGGGCTCACTGGCCTCATTCGCCGCTCGGAACGGCTGCGCGACTTACCCATCATTCTCGTGACGGGGCGAACCAGCGACGGCGACCGCCTCCGGGGACTCGAGCTTGGCGCGAACGCGTATATAACGAAGTCGACCTTCGATCAAGCCGAGCTCCTCAAGGCGATCGGCGAACTGCTGTGAACATCCTCACGATCCTCGTCGCAGAATCGGGGGACCGACCCGTCCTCGAGCGCTGTTTTCCACCCGAAAGCGGTATCGTTGTCGTCGGCACCGCGTGTAGCGGCCAACAGGTCGTGACGTTGACGAAGCGGAGGCTGCCGGCTGCCGTCGTCATCGACGCATCCTTATCGGAATTCGACGCTTTTGACGTGGCGCGGCGCATCATGAGCGAAGTGCCGACAGCGCTCATCATCGCGATCGATCCGCACGATTCGGATGCGGTGAGCGCTTCGACCGAGGCAATGCGCGGCGGTGCACTCTTGGTCGTCAACAAACCCAATCCCGGCACGGCGACGTACGCGCAAACCGTCGCGGCGCTAGTCGGTGCGGTTCGCACCATGGCGGGCGTGAAGCTCGTGCGCAGACGCGGTGGCGCGACGGCCTCCGCTGTCGCTCTTCCAGTTGTGCCGCCGGGTCCGCCGCAAGTCGTCGCGATCGGCGCGTCGACCGGTGGACCGCCGGCGCTCCAGCACGTGCTCAAAACGCTCCCTGCCGATTATGCGCTTCCGATTCTCGTGACGCAGCACATCAGCCCCGGATTTTCGAGCGGAATGGTGCGCTGGCTCGATTCGACGTGCGCGATCAACGTTAAGATCGCCCAAAACGGCGAGCCCCTGCGTGCAAGCACGGTGTACGTCGCCGACGACGATCGCCACCTGACCGTAGGCCGCGATCGCACGATCGCACTCATTTCTTCCCCGGCAGTCAACGGCCATCGACCGTCCGCGTCTGTGTTGTTTCAATCCGTCGCGGAAGTGTACGGTTCGCGGTCGCTTGCGGTGATTCTCACCGGCATGGGAAACGAC
>JBOHTT010000014.1:0-6280 GCA_050733775.1 Vulcanimicrobiaceae bacterium | reverse complement strand
CAGCGAGCGACCCTCCCACACAATCTCGCCCTCGCGCGCGCGGGGATCGCCCATGATCGTGTTGAGCAGCGTGGACTTGCCCGCGCCGTTGCGGCCGAGCAACGCGACGACTTCGCCCGCGCCGACGTGCAAGTTCACGCAGCGCAGGATCGTCGTCGCGCCATAGCCGGACGTGACGTTCTTGAGCTCGAGGATTTTCGCGGTCCCTCGATTCTGAGCGGAGCGAAGCGGAGTCGAAGGGCCGGGATGACAAGATGGCGATTCGCTTTGCGTGCCGAGATAGGACTGGATGACGTCTGCGTGCGCGCGGACCTCGGCTGGGGTGCCGGTTGCGATGCGCGTTCCCTCGTGCATGGCCGTAACCGTGTCGCACAACCCAAAGACGAACGGAACGTTGTGCTCGACCAGCAAGATCGTGACGCCGCGGCGTTCGCGCAATTCTCGCAGCAGCGCGACGAAGCGTGCGACCTCGGCGCTGGAGAGTCCCGCCGTCGGCTCGTCGAGCAAGATGATGCGAGGTTCGCTCATCAGCATGCGGGCAATTTCGATCTGCCGATGCGCACCGAACGACAGCAGGCTCGACGGCGTCTCGGGATCGCCTTCGTAGCCGACGGAGCGCAGCAAGTCCGTTGCCCGCGCCGTCAAGATTTGCTCTTCCCGCAAGACGCCCGAGGTCGCGAGCGAGCCGCGCCAAATCCCGGACGTTCCGCGCGCGTACGCGCCGACGAGCACGTTGTCGACTGCCGTGAGGTCGAAGAAGATGGCGGGCGTCTGAAACGTGCGCCCGATGCCGTACGACACGAGCTTGCGCGGGAGGGGTCGAATGGAACGGCCTTCGAGCTCGATCGTTCCCGCTGCGAGCGGTGCCGTTCCGCTGATGGCGTTGATTGCGGTCGTCTTTCCGGCGCCGTTCGGGCCTATGAGTCCGTGGATTTCTCCGCTCTCCAGGATCATCGAAAAGCCTTGTAGCGCTTGCACGCCGCCGAAGGCAACGTCGACGTCTCGTAGCTGCAGAATCGCTATGACCGCAACCTCGCGCGCTGTGCGAAACCGGCAATCGTGCCGGTGATACCGTTCGGTGCGATCACAAGCACGAGCAGCAGAATCGTGCCGTAAAAGACTTCGCGATACTGTCCAATTGCGCGGAAGACTTCCGGAATCACGAATAAGAGCAGCGGTCCGATGACCGGCCCCACGACGCTTGCCGCCATGCCGCCAACGACGACGTAGGTCAAATGCGCCACCGAAACGTTCAAGCTATACGCGCTCGGGTTCGTCACCCCGAGCAGCAGTGCTTGATACGTTCCCGCAAGCGTCGCCAGTGCGCTCGATACGGCGAAGGCCAGCGTTTTGAGTTTTGGGACATCGATGCCTTGCATTTGGGCGGCAACGGGCGCGTCTTTGATCGCCAGCCACGCGCGTCCGATGCGGGAACGCTGCAGCTCGCGCACCAGCATGATTGCAACACCCGCCGTAAATGCCGCGATCGCGATGATCTTGTCCACCGATAGGTTGCCGAGCAGCGGCAGGCTCGTCGGCGGAACGATCAAACCGTAGCCGCCGCCCGTAATGTCGCCGCCCTCATTCAAGACGACCAGAAAGACGTCGAGAAAACCGAACGTCACCATCGCGAGATAAAATCCGGCAAGCCGCAGCGATAGAAAGCCGACGGCCCATCCGATGCACCACCCGGCCAGGACCGAAATGGGAATCGAGATAGCGATCGGCACGTGCGCGCGCAGCATGATCGCGGTCGAGAGGTTCGCCCCGATCCCGACAAAGGCCGGGCTCGCGAGCGACAGCAAACCGGCAACGCCGAGCAATAAATTCACGCCGAGCGTAATGATGACCAGTACGGCGAATTCGCCGAAAATGAAGCGCGAATAGGCCGGCAGCGCGAATGCGAAACCGACAGCAAGGGCGCCGAGCACGATGCCGTAAACGAGCGGCGCGCACGGAAACCGCGGTAAACGAAGGTTCATTAATGCGTGCGCAGTGCGGCGCCGGAGAAAAGACCTTGCGGCCGCCACACGAGCACGGCGACGAGCGCGGCAAGGGTGATGACGTCGCGGAACGCGCCGCCGATACCGACGACAGCGTATGTTTGGATGACGCCGAGTGCGATGCCGCCGAAGAGCGCGCCGAAGACACTGTCGAAACCGCCGATTGCCGCGGCAATAAATGCGGGAAAGAGCACGCTCGCGCCCATCGCGGGAAAGACGCCGGTAATCGGGGCCAGCAGCACGCCCGCAATCGCTGCTATGACGCCACCGGCGACCCAGCTCAGCGCGAGCATCGGATTCACGGGGATGCCGGTTAGCGCTGCGCGACGCGGATCCTCAGCGACCGCGCGCATCGCTTTGCCGTACATCGTCGAGCCGATCAGCCATTGGAGCAGTGCGAAAACGATGAGCGTTACCGCGAACACGGTGAACGCGTTGATCGACACGGTCGTTCCTGCGCCCAGCGAAACGTCCCGGTCCCCGAAAAGCCACGGGACGGCGCGAATCGGATTGTCGGTAAATTGCAGACGCGCCGCGGCTTGCAGCAAGATCGATATTGCGAGCGTTCCGATGACGATCACGATCTCAGCGGCACGTTTGAGCAGAATGCGCGTAACGACAAAGAAAAGTAGGCCGACCACCGCGCCGGCGGCGATCGGCCCGAGAATCTGAGCGATCGAGTTCTGGCCGCGGTCGTGAAGCAGCACGTACGTGTAGGCGCCGACCATCAGCATCTCACCCTGTGCGAAGTTCACGACTCCGGTCGCTCGAAAGATCAGCGTCAGGCCGATTGCGACCAGAGCGTAGACCGCTCCGATCGCGATTCCCCCGACGAGAAGGGTCACGTCCCGAAGTTCTGCACGCGCGAATACTCGCCGTTCCGGACGACGATGAGCACGCACTCACGGTTGCCTTTGTGATCGCCGTCTTTGAAACTTCGCGGCAACCCGATAGGAGCGGCCCACTTGAAGAAGCCGTCCTTGCCTGCCACAAAATTGTGCTCTTGCTCGAGTCCGGCGATCGTCTTGTCTTGCGTTGGATCTTTTCCGGCGCGGCGTAAGCCGTCCGCAAAGACGTAGAAGTCGGAGTATCCCGCGAGCGAGAACGAGTTCGGCGTCGATGGCGGCGGATTCGGGAACGCCTTTGCGAATCGCGCTTTCCACTCACCCATTGGACCGCTGTTCTCGCCCATGAATTGGCTGGCGTTGATCCACAGCGCGTAGAATCCGTCCGCTGCCGGGCCTGCCAGCTTCGGGACGACGGTGTCGCCGAAGACGGTGTCGCCGAGCAGTTTGGACGTGATACCTGCCCGCTTGAGCTGCGGCAGCATACGGCCCCCGTCGGCCGGTAATCCGCACAAATACATCGCGTCGGGATTTGCCTGCTTGATGGCGTTGGCTTGCGCGGTGTAATCCGTGTCGCCGCTCTTGAACTTCTCTTGCAGAACGACTTTGACGCCGTCTTGCTGCAGCTTCGGAATCATGAACGGCAGAACGCTGGTGCAGAAGGCCTCGTCGCTGCTGAGGAAGCCGACGGTTTTAGCCTTGAACTGCTGCTCCAGGACACGAACGGCGTACGCACCTACGTCGGCGCGCACGACCGTCATGCCGCTGAAGACATCGGGGCTGTAATTCTGCAGCACCCGCGGATCGCTCGCGAGTGAGTCATAATAAAGGAATTTTGATTGCTGAATGAGCGGGATGACCGACGCGGTCGACGTGCTCGTTCCGCCGCCGAAGATCGCAAAGACTTTGTCTTGCTCCATCAGACGGCGAACGGCAGAGATTCCACCTTCGGCCGTGCCGGCGTCATCTTCGTAGACGACGTCGATGTGGCGACCGTTGATGCCGCCGTGCGCGTTGATCTCGTCGACGGCCATCTGCGTTCCGGCTTTGAAACCTTGGCCGACCGTGCTCGCCGGTCCGGTCAGGGAGACTTGAACGCCGATCAAAATGTTTTTGGGACTGAGGCCTTGCACGTCGGCTCCGGCCGGTGCGAGGCTCCCGAGCGCAAACGCGAGGAACGCGAGCGCGGCAACGATGCGGTTTCCCCTCATACCTTGACTCCTTTTTTGGTGGGGCCGTGGAGCGCGAAAAATCGCTCCGCGTTGAGATGGAACAGTTTCTCGAGGATCTCGGGCTTGTAGCCCTCATTTTGCCAATCGTCGACGAGCCGCTCGTAGCGAAAAAGCGGAAAATCGGCGCCGAACATTACGCGATCTTGCAACCGGCGTGCAATCTCGTGCTTGAGCGACGGCGTGTGATACTTCGGCGACCAGCCGTGCAGCTCGTACCACACGTTCGGCTTGTGGATCAAGATCGCAATCATCTCATCTTGCCACGGCCACGCCGGACGCGCCGCGATGATCGTGAGATCGGGATGCGTTGCGGCGATCTCGTCGAGGTGCCGCGGATGCGTGGTGTCGAGCCGGATGCCGCCGCCGCCGGGAAGTCCGGCTCCGGCGCCGGTCGTGCCGACGAAGATGAGCGCCGGAACGCCGGCTTCGATGCACAGCTTATAAAACGGCAGCCATGACGGATCGCTAGCCGCGACGGAACCCGAGCCTGATACCGCAAGCCCGCAGAAGCCCGCATCGGCGCGCAGGCAGCGCTCGAATTCGTCGATTGCGGGCTTTCCGATGGTTGGATCGACGTGAATCCAATTGCCGATGACGCAATCTGCGTACTTGCGCTGATAGTCGAAGGCGTAGTCGTGGACTTCGCGCGCTTCTTCGCCGGTAAGGTGCTTGTCGAATCCGAGGTCGAGAATGACGCGCACGTCGCTCTCGCGGAAATATTGTGCCTGCTCGTCTTCGCTGTAATAGCGCGGCTTCGAGCGCCACGTCTTTTCTTGCTGTGCGAGCTGTTCCGGCGTTCGCAAGGTGTAGCCGCGTGGCGTGCCCCAGTGCGAATGCATGTCGATGATTTTCGGCATTTGTCTTTTCTCTAGGCGTTGGTGGTGACGGCCGGCTCGATGAGGTCGCGCAAACGGCCCTTTTGCACTTTGCCGGTCGGCGTACGCGGCAAGACGTCAATGAGCTCCAAGCGTTCGGGGAGTTTGTAGCGCGCAATCTGCGGTGCCAGGAACTCGGTCATTTCGTCGAATGAAAAACTCATCCCGGGCCGCACGACCACGCACGCGACGACTTGTTCGCCGGTGCGCGGATGCGGCGTGCCGACCACCGCGCAATCCGCAACGGCGGGATGACGGAAGAGCACCTCTTCGATTTCTCTTGGATAAATGTTGGCGCCGCCGCGGATGATCATTTCCTTCTTGCGGCCGACGATCTTGAGATAACCGTTCTCGTCGAGAACACCGAGATCGCCCGTTTTGAACCAGCCGTCTTTCGTAAAAGCCCGTTCGTTCGCGGACGGATTGTTGTAGTATCCCGGCGTGACGGAGGGTCCGATATTCGCAATCTCACCGGCCGTTCCGACCGGCACGTCGCGTTCTTCGTCGTCGAGGATGCGCAGCGGAACTTCCGGCACGGGCTTTCCGACGAGACCGACGACGCTCTCCGGGTCCTCGCCGATGAGCGTTTGGGCTTGCGAACCCGTTTCCAGCATGCCGTACATCTCGAGCAGCCGTCCGGGAATGTCGCGCTGCGCTCGCCGGATGATCTCGACCGGACACGAGGCGCCGCCCACAACGTACGCTCGCAGCGACGACAGGTCGTACTTGCGCAGATCGGGGTGATCCAGCATCGTGATGACGCCCGCGGGTGCCGATGCGAAGTGCGTGATTTTCTCGCGCTCGATGAGCTGCATCATCGTTCCCGGATCGAAACGCTCCATCAGCACGGCTTTCGCGCCGGCAAGTACCGCTTCGATGATCAGCATGACGCCCCAATTCAGGCCGACGGGAAGAAAGATCAACGTCGCACCGCCTGAGTCCAGCAGCTGATTGCGATTGCAGACGACGCAGCAGGAGATCGTCGTGTTGTACGTGTGCTGGACGGCTTTGGGATCGCCGGTCGTGCCTGACGTAAACGCGACGCGGCAGAGATCGTTCCCTTTCGGACGGCGCGGTCGAAGTGCGCCGTCGTCGATCGGCTGCGCGGTGTCTGCGATGAACGCGCGCAGGTCGAGCGCTCCGCTTGGAACCTTATCACCGACGATGGCGATATGACGTAGTCCCGGAAGCCGCGGCCGCATCTCGTCGATCATCGGCTGATATTGGAAGCCGCGAAATTCCTGCGGAAAGATGAAGCACGTCGCTTCCGCAAAGGAGAGAATGAACTCGACTTCTTTCGCTCGGAAGTCGGAATGGAACTGGCA
>JBOHTT010000013.1:0-16497 GCA_050733775.1 Vulcanimicrobiaceae bacterium | reverse complement strand
TCATTCATCGTGATCATCATTCTGGTTCTCGCGGTCCTACGCAATATACGACGCGATGCGTTCTCCGTCGCGACGGTCGCCCGCGCGCTGGCGAACGGCATCCTCGACGGTACCGCCGAGGTGCGCTCCCGCAACGAGCTGGCCGAGATCGCAGGCGCCTTCGACGAGATGATCGCGTATCAGCGCGAAATGGCCGGAACCGCCGAAGCCATTGCCGCCGGAGATCTCTCGCACGTCATTGCGCCGCATGCGCCGGGAGATCGCCTCGGGAACGCGCTGGCCCGCATGAACGAAAACCTCGCCATCGTCGTCGGGCAAATTCAGCGCACCTCGGATCTTCTCGCCGCCAGCTCGACGCAGCTCGGCAGCACGTCGGAACGCTCCAGTCAAATGGTAGCGGACGCGACTGTCGCCATGGCGGGCCTGGCGCGAGGCTACGACGCGCTTAGCGAAGCGGCGGCATCCCTCGACGCGATGGTGCGGCTGTTTTCGGCGGGCGTCGAAGCGATCGCGCGCGGCGCCGTCGATCAAGCCGCGCAGGTGAACGTCGCGTCGACGGACGCATCGCGGATGTTCGAGGACGTCGAACGGATGGCCAACATCTCCATGACGCTCGCGGCCGCCGGCGTTCAAACGAAGACGGTCGCTGCCAGCGGCGAACGCGCCGTCGCGGACACCGTTGCGGAGATGAACGCAATCGCGGAAGCCGTCCGCGCGGCGACGGGCAAGATTCGCGAGCTCGAGACCCTGAGCGCGCAGATTGGCTCCATCGTGGAAGCCGTCGACGAGATCGCCGAGCAAACGAACCTCCTCGCGCTCAACGCCGCCATCGAGGCGGCGCGAGCGGGCGAGCACGGTCGCGGATTCGCGGTCGTCGCGGACGAGGTGCGAAAGCTGGCCGAGCGCTCGGCATCGGAAAACAAGCACATCGGGCAGCTCGTCCGCGAGGTGCAGTCTCGAACGCGCGAAGCCGTGGACGCGGTCGGAGACGGGGCGGCAAAAGTGACGTCGGGCACGCAAAAAGCTGCGGTCGGCGGCGCCGCGCTTCGCGAGATCCTCGCCAGCGTCGAGCAAACCGTCACGCAAGTCGCGGAAATCGCCAATGCGACCGGCGTTATGGCCGGCTCGGCAAAAAGCTTACGAGAATCGCTCTCGTCGATCAGTCACGTCGTCGAAGAGAATTCCGCCTCCACCAAACAGATGGCGTCGCAGGCGGCTGAGATCACAACTTCGATCGGCGCCATCGCCGCGACCAGCGCCCAGCACCGGATGGAAGCCGAGCGCGTGGCGCGCATCTCACTCGACGTGCGCAATCAGGTGGAGCAGGTCCAAGAGCAGGCGCTGGCGCTCGACGAGACGGCGCGTGCCCTTCGCAAGCTGACCTCGCAGTTCACGACGGACGGCCGGCATCAACTGCCGGCGGTGGACTTGCCGGCGCTCGCGACCAGCTCGTCGAGCCCTTCCGCTAACTGATCCGGCGCCTCCAACATCGGCATGTGACCGCAGCCTTCGAGTAGCTGCAGTCGCGCCCGCGGGATGCGCGGAACGAGCGTTTGCGTCTCAGCGAGACCCATGATGACGTCCTCGTCACCTATCGAAAAGAAAAACGGTACGTCGATATCCTCGACGAGATCGCGCGCATCGACGCGCACCGCGGCGCCGCGCAAGTGCGCTGCCGCGCCGGCGGGACTCGTGCGCAGACATAAATTCCTTGTGTTTTCTACCATTTCCCCATTTTCCGTGTAGATGCGTGGCGCAAAAAATCGCGGCAAAAACGCATCGACGACGGGAACGATTCCTTCACGCTCTGCGCGGTCCGCGAGCTCGAATCGCACGCGCGCTGCATCATCGGTGTCGCACACGAAACGGCTGCCGACGAGACCCAGCGCGTCGACGCGCTCGCGATACATGCGGTAGAACGCGAGCGCGACGTAGCCTCCAAGCGAATGACCGACGATCGTCGCCGTCGAGATGTCCTTGGCGTCGAGAAGCGCCGCGATGTCCGCGGCGAGCAACTCGATCAGGTACGGTCCGGGCGTCACCGACGATCGACCGAGACCGCGGAGATCGGGACGTAGCACCCGAGCGCGCGATGCGATTCGCGGCGTGACGCTGTCCCAAGTCGAGTGATCGAGAAGAAAACCGTGGATGAGGACGACGGCGTTTCCGCTTCCGTTTTCGGCGTACGCCAGTGCGCCGCCGTCGACAGAGATGCTTTTCATATCCTTCCGCATTCGCCGAAAATTTGCGTCAAACCCCGAATAATGTTATAACGGTGTCAATCACACCGGCGTTAAGCCGGGTCGCGCTGTCATTGCGACAGTGCA
This sequence comes from Vulcanimicrobiaceae bacterium, assembly GCA_050733775.1. Lineage (GTDB taxonomy): Bacteria > Vulcanimicrobiota > Vulcanimicrobiia > Vulcanimicrobiales > Vulcanimicrobiaceae > JAFAMS01. The sequence goes on along the minus strand of JBOHTT010000013.1, from coordinate 14,170 downwards.
GAAAGGACCCACATGGCTCCGAAGAGACGGAAGAAAGCAGCGAAGGCTGCTCATCCGAAGCGTCGTCGTAAGGCGGCGAAGAAGACCACGCATCGCAAGAAGGCTCGCAAGGCCGGCGCCAAAAAGACCACGCGCCGCAAGGCTTCTCGCCGGAGAAAAGCCGCCAAGAAGTAGGGAGTCATCTCTCTTCTCAAAGGCGAGTCGCAAACTTGCGACTCGCTCTTTTTTTTTGGAAATGACGCTACATGTATCTGGATTAGCTACCCGACGTCGCGATCGCGCGGCAAATCAAATCCGTTGCCAGAGGCAGAGCGCTAACCGCCGACGGGCAAGCCGTCGGTGTCGCCTTCACCGGCGACGGCAAACTGGCGCCGGATGCCTGGATCGTGCGCTTCGACATCGCCGAGGGCCAAGACGAACGCCGGCTGCTGGCCGACGCGTTCGTGGCGACCGGCGCAAACGCGGTGTGGTATTTCGGCGGCGACGCCGCGACGCGCAAAGCCGTCACGGAGCTGGGTCTGGAATCGTTCGCGCACACCGCCGTCTACGTGCGCCGTGCCGATCCGGCCACGGCCGGCGGCGGCCTCGTGCTGCGCGCAGCGCAAGATCTCGATAGCCAGACGCGCCGCCTCATCTCGCGGCACGTCGAGCACTATCAAGCTCCGCGCTTCGCGGCTGCGCTCGCGGGCGGCGAGATCGTCGGATACGCCATTCTCGAAGAGCTGACGCCGACGTGGAGCGAGGTCAGCGCGTTCGTTTTCCCCGCAGCGCGCCGGCACGGTTACGGTGCCGAGATCTTGGCGAAGTCGGCGGACGCGGCGGAACACACCGGCCGCATGGTCTGCGCCGCGCTACCGTATAATGACATCGCGTCGCGCGCCGTCGTCGAGCGAGCGGGATTCCGCCTCGCGGACTATTATTTCGCCGCTCGCCAGAAAACGAAGACGTAGCTTAGAGTTAGCGGACGGGCATCTTCGCGCGGCGTTTCGCTTCGATGAAACGCTCGCCGAGCTCGATCAGCTCTTCCTTTTCAAAGAGCTCCCGCACCATCGGGAACATCTCGCGCTCTTCTTCCTTGATATGGTGGCGCGCCGACTCCATGACGACCATGAGCTTCGCTTCATAGCGTTCGTCAGATGGATTCATGCTTTTGAGCTCGCTCACCAGGCGATCGACGATGCCGTGTTCTTCGAGCGCCTCCAAGAGCTGTTCGCGTTCCTCGTGATCTTCTGCGCGCTCGCGGAAAACCGGATAAAACTCTTGCTCTTCGAATTTTGAATGGACTTCCAACGCCATGCAAATCTGCTCGCCGAGCCGGCCACGTTGCTGCTCGGCGCGCTCGCCAAGATCTTCTGCGCGGTCGAACATTCCCTGAACTTCGCGGTGATCGTTCTTGAGCAGGGTGATGACGTCCATCCCGGCTCCACGGCGTGCCGGCGCGTGCGTTCGCGTTGTTCTCGTTGATTTCGATCGTGTTGCTGTTGCCATACATGCCGTCTTCCCGGTCGGATGTGTAGTTGAAACAGCGAGCAACCAGGTCACGCTTGACGAAGACGTGCGTCGGCGAGATCGAGATCCCGTTCGATATGCCGGAAGATGTCGTCGGGAATCGCACCGCTCCGGCGCATTTCTTGAATCGCCTGACGCTCCGCGGACAGTGCCTCGTTTTGCAGCCGGTGATCGACGGCGTTTTCGGCAGCCGCTCCCGCAACCGCGCCGTCCAGATGCCCCACGAGATGCTCGATGCGGTGGCGGTACTCGTCGAGGATCCGCCCCTCTACTTCCCACTCGACCTCGGTATCGAAGTTCGGTTCGAGCGTACGGAGGCGTTCGAGGCCCCGCTCGAGGGCTTTAATGCGGATCTCGATCTCTTTCCGTTCCATGCGGCCGTCATCGTAGACGGCAAGCATGCGAATCACGAGCGGCAGCGTTAAGCCCATCACCACCAGCGTCGCGAAGATGACGCAGAACGTCACAAAGATGATCTCGTTGCGCGATGGGAACGTCAGCGGTACGGCGAGTGCGGCTGCCAGCGAGACGATGCCGCGCATACCCGACCAGCCGAGCAGAAATGGCCATTGCCACGGCGGCGACGGATCGCGCTCGCCGATCCTCCGAATAAGCCAGCGCGGCAGATACGTCGCGGGGTAGAGCCAGATGAAACGCAAGGCGATCGCGGCAATGCTGATGACGAGCCCATAACCGGCCAGCCGCCCTAGCGACGCGACGCCGATCGACGTGACAATGCCGTGCAGCTGCAAGCCGAGAAGCAAAAACACGAAGGCGTTGAGCAGATACGTCAGCATTTCCCAGATGCTGTAGCCGACGATTCTTGCATCCGGAGAGAGCACACCGGAACGCCGGCTGACGTAGATGCCGCAAGCGACCGTCGACAGGACGCCACTCACCCCCAAAGCTTCGGCGGGTAAATACGAAGCAAAGGGCGCAAACAGGTTGACGATGTTGACCAGAACTTCATCGTCTAAATCGCGGCGCCGAAGCAGCTTCTGGATCCCGTGCACGGCGATGCCCATCAACAGACCGACGACGATGCCGCCGATGGAGACGATGAAGAATTGCGGGATGACCGATCCGGCGACAAACGCTCCGGAGACTCCGGCCGCGATCGCGAACCGGTACACGATCAGCGAGCTGGCATCGTTGACGAGGCTCTCGCCGCTCATGATCGCGACGATGCGGCGCGGGACGGCCATACCTTCGGCAATCGATTCTGCGGCAATCGCGTCGGTCGGCGCGATGATCGCACCGAGCGTGAAGGCCGCCGGCCACGTCATCCCGGCGATCACGGCATGCGCGATGGCCGCCACCGTGACCGTCGTGAAAATGACCAGCCCAATCGCCAGGAGACTGACCGGGCGCAAGTTGCGCTTGAGCTCGACGAGATCGGTCGTCCACGCCGCGCCGAACAGAATGATCGGCAGAACGATCAAGAAGATCGTATCCGGCTGCAGCTCGATGCGCGGAAGGTTTGGGACGAACCCGAGCAGCGCACCGGCGACGACGAAGACGATCGGGTACGCGATGCCGAGTCGCTTGGACACGATCGCGAGCACCGCAGTCGCCACAAGGAAGGCGAAGATCAGCCAACCGCCCACGCCGGCCGCTCCTAACCGAAGCTACGCACTGCGCACCGCGGGACTGCTCAGCCACACCCAAAAGCCCAAGAGCAAGGCCAAAGAACCGCTGCAAATAAACGCGGTTCCGAGACCGAGCACCGAACCGAGCGATCCCAGCAGCAGCGTGCCTGCCGGCACCAGCCCGAGGATGACCATCGAATACACCGACATCGCCCGCCCGCGCATCTCGTCGGGCGACAACGTTTGCACCAGCACGTTTGAAGAGCTGACGAACGCCATCGTGCCGAGTCCAAGCGCCACCTGTTCCAGCAGCGCAAACTTGAAATCGTGCGTGTAGCCGAGCGCGAGTAAACCGACCGAGGCCAGCACGCCGGCTCCGAACCACAACCCGCCGCGCCGTTCGGAGTGATAGAGCGCCGTTACCAGCGCGCCGGTAATCGTGCCGAGACCGCCGGCCGTCAGGAGCCACGCGTAGCCTTTGGCGTCGACGAAAACCACGTGCGCCGCATACGCGGCCAGCAGCGACGTGAACGGCCGCACCAAGAACGACGTGACGACGAGCATGAACACGATCCAGCGCAGCACGGGATGCTTCGCGATGAAGCGCAGACCTTCGGCGATCTGACGCAGGGCGGGCTCGCGAGACGAGCTGGACGCTGGTGCGGGCGACATCATGATCAGCGCCGCGACGACGGCAAACGACGAGATGGCGTTCGCATAAAAAGAGATGCCCAGGCTGACGCCGGCGATGAGCACGCCTGCAATCGCAGGACCGACCATCATCGGAGCGTTGAACGCAATCGAATTCAAGCCGATCGCGTTGGAGATCAAACGCCGCGGAACGAGCAGCGGAATCCAGCTCTGCCGCGACGGAGAATCGAAGCACTGCGAGGCCGCCTGCATGGATGCGATCGCATACACGACCAGGAGAACCCATCCACCCCGGTAAGCCGACACGACGGCGAGGGCGAGCGCAAGCGCGACTTGCGCGATGTTCGTGAACAACAGCGTACGCCGTCGCGGATAGCGATCGGCGACCAAACCCGCGAGCGGCGAGAGCAAGAGCACTGGAACCGAACGCACCGCGCCGAGCAGACCGAGATTGAGCGCGCTCTGCGCCGGGCCTTTGGCAAGCACGACGCCCACGAGATAGGTGAGCGACGTGAACTGCATCCACCATCCGACATTCGAAATCAGCAGACCGGTCCAGAGCAATCGAAAATCGCGATATGCGAACGCGCTGAAGAGCCGTGGAGCCCGTTCGGGAATTCGCCCTTCGTCGCGCGGCGGGATGGAGGTCGCCCTCAACCGCTCTCCTTCACGGCATGTGCGAGCAACCGCGCTGCGCCTTCTATGCCGAATCGCGCGACGTCGATCGTCAGCGTGTAATGCTGCGATGAACCCCAGGTGTAATCGTAGTAGAGTTTGGCCCAGCGCCGGCGCGCCGCATCGACGCGTTCGATTTCTTTGCGGGCCGGCTCATCGTCGACCCCAAGAGCAGCAGCAACGCGCGCAATGCGGAAGGGCATAGCAGCGTGCAAGAACGAGCTGATGACGTTCTCGCGGTCGCGCAAGACGGCATTCGCAAAGCCGCCGACGATGATGACTTCACTTCGTTGCGCCGCCTCGAGAATGGCCGCTTCGGTTTCCTTGCGTACTTCCGTTTCAAAGCTTGGTGCCGCGACGGCAGCTTGCGATTCCGGAACGGCGATCGCCAAGTTGTGCAAGATCCGCTCGGCCAGCGTCGGCTCGCGGTACTCCGTCGCGACAATGTCTTCTTGCGTGGTCCCGAGGCGAACCGCCGCAATCTTCGGGAAATCTTCGCCGACGAGAGGATAACCGATCAGCTCCCCGAGCCGGTGAGCAACGTCAAGACCCGCCGCGCCGTATTGGCGAGAGATCGTTACGATCACACGGCCTCTTTCGGGCTAGCCGGTCTGGCCGTCCCCCTTGCGCCGGTCAAGCCGAAAACTTGGGAACAAACGGCCATTATGGAGCCGCGTCACTCTGTGCTGACGGTTATCTTAGCCCTCATCCCCGCCATCGCGCTCACGATCGGCGTGCCTTTTGCAAATCATCTGAATCCGCGCATCGTCGGGCTGCCGTTCATCCTCGCGTACATCGTGTTTTGGATCATCGTTACACCGGCGTTCATGTGGGGCGTCTACCTGGGGGAGCATCGTCGAACGTGAGCGGAATAGCCCTCGGGGTCATCGCCGTCATTTTAATCGGTACGGTCGCCATCGGTTGGCTCGCCGTACGAAACGTCAAACAAGATCCGACACAATATATCGTCGGCGGACGTTCGCTGGGATGGGTGCTCGTTTGGCTGTTGATGGCCGGTGAGATCTATACCAGCTTCACATTTCTCGGAGCTGCAGGCTGGGCGTACATCCACGGGGCGCCTGCGTTCTACATCCTCTGCTACGGCACCGTCGCGTATATCATCTCGTATTTCATGCTTCCGCCCATCTGGCGCGTTGCGAAGGCCCACGGTTTGTTGACGGGCCGGATTACTTCCGGCAGGTTTACGGCAGCAAGCTCCTCGGCGCATGGGTCGCGCTCATCGGCTTCGTCTTCCTGGTTCCATATGTGACGCTGCAATTGAGCGGCCTCGAAATTCTCTTTCGCATTGCGGGCTACGGCGCACTGAATTCGACGGTTGCCGTCGCGATCGCGTTTGCGATCATCATCCTTTTCGTCTTCTTCATGGGATTGCGCGGAACGGCGTGGGCAGCCGTCGTCAAAGATTGCTTGGTGCTCCTCGGCGTGCTGTTTGCCGGCATCGTGCTGCCCGTGCACTTCTTCGGATCGCCGGCCGGCGCCATCAATCACGTTCTCGCGCAGAAGCCGCATTGGATGACGCTGGTCGGCGACACCACGTCGTACGGCACGGTATGGTTCGTGTCGACGGTCGTCTTGACGGCGATGGGTTTCTTTATGTTCCCGCAGTCGATGGCGGCGACGTACTCGGCAAAAAGCGCCGACACGCTCCAACGCAACGCGGTGTTCCTCCCGTTCTATCAGCTGATGCTGATACTCGTGTACTTCGCGGGTTTCACCGCGTTGATCGTGCACCCGGGCCTCAAGGGGCCTGCGGGCGATCAATCGTTCATGTTGGTGCTGCAGAAATACTATTCGCCGTGGGTGGTCGGCACCGTGGCAGGCGCAGGATGCCTTGCGGCGCTCGTACCGGCATCCGCGCAGGTTCTCGCCGCCGCGAGTCTGGTTTCCAAGAATCTGTTCGCCGACTACGGTCTGGTGAAGTCCGAGGCCGCGCAAACAAACGTTACGCGCATCTTCGTCGTCGTCATCGCACTCGCGGCGTTTGGTTTTTGGGCCGTTGCACGAACGACGCTCGTCGGGTTGCTGTTGATCGCGTACAACGGCGTCACGCAATTCTTTCCCGGCGTCGTGCTCTCGCTCTCCGCAAAAACCAAACCGCATCCGCTCGGCGTCGGCCTCGGCATTCTGATCGGCATTGCAACGCTGGCCTATTTTGCCGCAACCGGCAAGCAGGGGCCGTGGGGCCTCAACCAAGGGTTTGTGGCGCTCGTGCTCAACGTCGCCGTCCTCGCGATCGTTACGGCATTGATGCGCATCACAGCTGCGGGCACCCGGCCCCAACGTGCGTATACACGCCCCGCAACGTCTGCGAAGTAGCGCTTGACCAGGCGGCGGGGCGCCGCCGCGTGAAAAGGGTTGGTCGATGGCCATCATCGAGACGCACCGCTTACGTAAGGTGTTTCGATCCGTTAAACGCTACCCGGGCGTCGGCGGTGCGATTCGAAGCCTCTTCACCCGCGAATACGTCGAAAAGGCCGCGGTCGAGGACGTCAACCTCGTCATGGAAACGGGGGAGCTCGTCGGCTATATCGGGCCGAATGGTGCGGGCAAATCGACGACCATTAAAATGCTGACGGGAATCCTCGTTCCGACATCGGGTGAGATTCGCGTCGCCGGACTCGTGCCGCACCAGAAGCGCAAAGAAAACGCGCGCAATATCGGTGTCGTTTTCGGGCAGCGCAGTCAGCTCTATTGGGATCTCCCGCTCCGCGAATCGTTCGAGCTGTTACGCGCCATCTATGCCGTACCGCGCGACCGGTACGCCGCGAATTTAGCGCGCTTTTCCGAAATCTTGGCGCTCGACGAGTTCATGTCGACGCCGGTGAGGCAGCTCTCGCTGGGGCAGCGCATGCGTGGAGACTTCGCCGCAGCAATGCTGCACGACCCAAGGATCGTTTTCCTCGACGAGCCGACGATCGGCCTAGATGTCGTTGCGAAACAGGCGATTCGAGAATTCATCGCGAGCGTCAACGAAGAGCGCGGCACGACGGTCATTCTCACGACGCACGATCTCGCCGACGTGGAGAGACTGTGCCGCCGCATCGTCCTCATCGATGACGGGCGCGTCGTCTTCGACGGCCCCATCGAGCGTTTGCGAAACGAGTACGGCACGCACCGCACGCTGGTCGTGACGATGGCGGAAACCTGCGACGACCTCACGTTCCCCCACACGGAGCTCGTCGAGCAAGAGGCCAACGTCGTTCACTTGCGTTTCGACCGGCGCCGAGTCACTGCAGAACAGCTGATTCGGCAAGTCACGGAGCGCTGTACCATCAGCGACGTGTCGATCGTCGAGCCAGAGCTCGAAGACATCATCCGCCGCATTTATCTGGAAGGCTATCGCACGGGGCCTGAAGCCTCCGCAAGCGGCCCCGCGTGATTGCGTCCAGCGCACCGGCGCCGCGGCTGCGATTCTCGCTGGCGCCCTACATCGAATTTGCGAAGGTCGCCTACGCGCGCGAGGCGACGTATCGTTTTGAGGTCTTCACGAGCATCGGCTCGCTGCTCGTGCGCGTCTATCTCTTCCGAATGGTATGGACGGCACTGTATTTGCACAATGCGGGCATTCGTGCGCTGAGCCTCGAGGGGGCAATCACGTACTCCACCGTGGCGCTGCTCATGTCGCTCGTCATGGATATCGATCAAACGCGGCTCCTCGCCGATAAGCTCGACGATGGCAGCATCGCGACCGATTTCATGAAGCCGATCAGCGTGCCGTTGTATTTCCTGAGCGACGGGACCGGCGAGGTGCTCTTCCACGCGACGCTGATCTTGCCGTCGCTCGCACTTGCGCTCTTCATCGTCCACATTCAGGTCCCCGACCCGACGGCACTGCTGTTCTTCTTCATCAGCTTTTTCTTAGGCTACGTCGTCGGCCTGCTCATGAATTTCATCCTCAACTGCATCGCGTTCTGGACGCTCGAGATTCATGCAGTGCAACTGATCGTCACGTGGATCACGGACTTGCTGGGAGGCGAGATCATACCGCTCGTCTTCTTCCCGGGGGCCGTTCAAGGCTTCATCTTCTTGCTGCCGTTTGCCGCAATGTATTCGACGCCGCTGCTGATCTACGTCGGTACGATCGGTCCCGACGAGTACGCACGAGCGCTCGGCGTGCAGCTGATCTGGATCGCCATCTTCGCCGTCATCTCGGTCTTCATGTGGCGTGCCGGCGCGAAACGCGTCGTCGTGCAAGGCGGTTAGTGGCCTGCGATGCTAGGGCAAGCAGCGTCGCTGCCCATTTTTGCGATGAGATGCGAGGAGCGATGAGCGACAAAAGTGGAACTTTGCGAGCGAAGAGCGACGAAGCAGATCGCGCAAAAATGAGCAGCCCTTCGGGTTGCGGCGGCACGGGTACGCTAGCGTCGTTGCTCGTCGGTCACAGAGCGCCCCGGCTATGCTCCCTCCTCGCGCCTTGCTATCGCACCCGTGGCTGCCGCAACGACGGTGCTCGCCCTAGCATCGCAGGCCACTCCTGATGGAACGTCTCGCCGTGTGGGCGGACGTCTACCGCCAATACTGGCGCATCAACTTTCTGACGGCCCTGGAATACCGTGCGAATTTTATCGTGTGGTTCGGCTTCACGTTCGTGTATCACGCGAGCGCGCTAGCGGCGCTCTGGATTGTCCTGCGCGAATTTCCGGAGATGAACGGCTGGACGTTTGCGCAGATGGCGTTTCTCTATTCGCTCTGGATGCTGAGCCACTCGCTCAATAATACGCTGTTCCTGACCGTCGGCGATATTCCCGAACACGTGCGAGAAGGGGAGATCGATCGCATCCTTGTGCGTCCGCTGAATCCACTCTTCCAAGTCCTCACAACGCCGCAGCAAATCTTTCCGGACGAACTCTTGATGGGGATCGCCGTCTTCATCATGGCGACGAGCTGGGCCGCGCCGGTCATCGACTTCTGGTTCGTCGTCTTCGTGCCGCTGGTCGTCATCGGCGGTGCGCTCATCGATTTTTCGATCAATCTGTTCGTCGCCACATGCGCCTTCTGGTTCGTGAAGGTCGACGGTCTGCGCTGGATCGCCTTTCAGCTGCAACAGGAGTTTACCCGCTATCCGATCTCGATTTACACCAAAGGCGTGCGTCTCGCTCTGACGTTTCTTCTGCCGTACGCATTCATGAATTACTTTCCTGCGACATTTTTCTTACACAAGTCGGAAGACGCGCTGCACCTCTCGCCGCAGATCGGCCTCTTGTCGCCGGCGATCGGCGCCGTTACGCTGTGGCTCGCCTACGCGTTTTGGCGCGTCGGCCTGAACCGCTATGAGGGCGTCGGGCATTGAGCGTGGCGCTGCCGTACGTGGAGTTCGCGAAAAAAGCATTCGCACGCGAAGCTACGTATCGGATGGAAGTCTTCACCAACGTCGGTTCCATAATCGTGCGCATCTACTTGATGCGGATGGTGTGGCTGGCCTTGTACGCGCAGAATGCGGCACCGCAAGGAATCAGCTTGCATCAGATCCTGACCTATACGGTCATCGCGCTGCTGATGTCGCTGATCCTCGAAATCGACGGTACGCGTATGATCCGCGAAAAGCTTCGCGAAGGATCCATCGCCACGGATTTGATGAAGCCGATTAGCCCGGCCATGTACTTCTTCAGCGACGGACTCGGGCAAACGGCGCTGCACGCCATTCTGATCTTGCCATCGCTGGGTTTCGCGCTGCTGCTCGTGCACATCGACGTGCCGCCGCCGGCGACGCTCGCAGTCTTCGCCCTCAGCTTCGCACTGGGTTACCTGGTCAACTTCGCCTTGAATTTCTGCATGAACTGCATCGCGTTTTGGACGCTCGAGACATTCGCGATGCAGCTGATCGTGCGCTGGTGCAGCGATCTCCTCAGCGGGCAGATCATACCGCTGCTGTTCTTCCCCGGCGTGTTGCAGCGCATCGTCCTTACTCTGCCGTTCGCCGCAATCTACTCGACGCCGCTGCTCATCTATATTGGGAAGATTCCGCCGGAAGAGTACGAAAGAGCCTTGTTCGTTCAGGCCGGGTGGTTGGTTCTGTTTTCGCTTCTCGGTGCGGTCATTTGGCGGGCCGGGCAACGCCGGCTCGTCGTCCAAGGTGGATAGAAATGCCGATAGAAACCGTCGATTTTATCGTCGTCGGCGCCGGTCAAGGCGGCGTGCCGCTGGCAGTCGACTTCGCGAAGGCCGGCAAGCGCGTCGTGCTCTTCGAACGCTCGCATCTCGGCGGCACGTGCGTTAACGTCGGCTGCACGCCGTCGAAAACGTTTTTGGCGTCGGCGCACAACGCCGGACGCGCGCGCGCCGCAGCGGAAATCGGCGTGCATTGCGAGGTGCGCGTCGACGTTCCGGCAATCATGCGCCGCGTCAACGAGATTCGCGGTGAATGGCACGACGGCGTCGCGAAGCGGCTGCGCGATGCCGGCGTTCACGTCGTCATGGCCGAAGCGCGCTTCGTCGGCGAACGAACCCTCGCCGGCGGCGACGTGACGGTGCAAGCGCCGCTCGTCGTCCTCGATACCGGCACGAGCCCCGCATGCCCGCCGATCGACGGTTTGAAAGACGTCCCGTATCTGACGAACGAAACGTTCTTCGATCTGGAGGATCTGCCGAAGCGGATTTCGGTGATCGGCGGAGGCTACATCGGCCTCGAGCTCGGGCAGGGTCTTCAGCGCCTCGGATGTCAGGTGACGATCCTCGAGACCGGAAAGCGCTTGATTCCGCGTGAGGACGCCGATGCCACCGAGGTTCTGGCAAAAGCACTTCGTGACGACGGCGTGGATCTTCGGGTCGGCCGCAGCGCAGAGTGCGTGCGCCATGGCGAAGCGTTCTGTTTGCATTTGGACGACGGCAGCGAAATCGAGAGCGACGCGATTCTCGTCGCCGCCGGCCGCACGCCGAACACGGATGCGCTCGATTGTGCAAAATCCGGCGTCGAGCTGGACGAGCGGCATTTCGTCAAGACGGATGCGCACTTGCGCACGACGTGCCCCGGCATCTACGCGCTGGGAGAAGTCGCGGGACAGCCCGCATTCACGCACGTCTCCTGGGAAGATTACCGCCGCGTGAAAACGGTAATGGAAGGCGGCACCCGCACCAAGGACGATCGCGTGCTCGGATACAGCACGTTCACCGAACCGCAGCTCGGGCGCGTCGGGATGAACGAGGAGGAGGCGCGCCGCAAAGGCCACGACGTCCGCGTTGCGACGTACCAGCTCGAAGACGACGCACGCGGTACCGAGTGGAATCTTCAGCGCGGCTTTTACCGGCTGGTCGTCGATGCGAAAACCGATGCGATTCTCGGCGCGACGCTGGTCGGATACGAAGCCGGCGAAATCGTGCACACGATTTTGGCCCATATCGAAGCGGGCTCGACGTGGCGCGTCCTGGAGCGCTCCGTGCACATCCATCCGACGTTCAATGAGGGCTTGCCTAGCCTCGCGCGGAAGTTTCTCGAAGGCCCGTAACCGCTTGACATGGGGGCGTGTTCCGGCTTCGGATGCGCCCGATTATTGCGATCTCCGCGCTCCTCGCAGCGGCGTTCATGGGCAGCACGCTCGTCTCGCCGCTCTGGGGGCTCTTTCAGCGGAAGTTCGGCTTTTCCGAAATTACGCTGACGCTGATCTATGCTGCGTACGTCGTCGGGAATCTCGCGGCGCTGCTGTTTTTCGGGCGTCTCTCCGATCAGCTCGGACGAAGAAAGATCGGCGTGCCGGCCGTCGCGATCGGAATCGTCGCGGCACTGTTGTTTTTGTTCGCGCGAAGCGAGGCTTGGCTCTACGTCGCGCGTGCGCTGAGCGGATTTTCCGTCGGGATGGCTTCGGGCACCGGCACGGCGTGGCTCGCGGAAATCTACGGAGAATCCCGGCGTGGCCCCGCAACCGTCATGGCCACCGTCGCCAATCAAATCGGCATCGCGATCGGCCCGCTCATGGCAGGAATCCTCGGCCAGTACGCACCGTTGCCGCTCGAGCTTCCGTTCGTAGCGTACATCGTCGTGCTGATCGCGACGGGAATAGTCGTGCAGGCCTGGCCGCCGGAAACGGTTCGCACGCCGGTACGAAATCCGGCGGAGTTGGATCTGCGCCCGCGAGTCGGCATTCCCGAATCGATTCGCCTGCAGTTCATCGCGCCCGTGGTTACGGCGTTTGCGACGTTCGCGCTGACCGGCTTCTACTACGCGCTTCTTCCGACGGTCTTGAAGCAATCGCTGCACAACAGCAACGTCGCCGTTGCCGGAGCGGTAATCTTCGAAATGATCGCGATTACGGTCGCGCTTCTGCTTGCGGGCCGCGATCTGTCGAGCTACGCCGCGATGTTTACTGCGCTATTTTTGATCTTCCCGAGTGCAGCGCTGCTCGTCCTGACGCAATCGCTCCATTCGATGCCGGTTCTTCTCGTGGCGGGAGCCTTCACCGGCTCGACGCTCGCGCTCGGTTATCGCGGCAGCCTTCAGGTCGTGAATGAGATTGCGCCGAACGATCGTCGCGCCGAAGCCGTTTCCGCGTATTTGATCGCGTGCTTCGCGGGAAACTCGATCCCCGTCATCGGCGTCGGCGTACTGGCAACCTATAGCAGCCTACTTCTCGCCAGCATCGTCTTCTCAGCCGTTCTTGCGCTGATGGCGCTAACGGCGCTCGTCGTGGGACGAACTACGAATCGACGAGTTTCCGCGAGTCGATCATAACCGTCGTGCGGGCGGCTGAAATGACGGGATCGACCAGCGTCTTCATACGGGTCGCGCGCCCTTCGATCATCGGCATGAGGCCGTCGTTGACGAGGTCCTCGAGCGGAATTGCGGCAGGCGCCACTTGCGACCATAAGGTCTGATCTAACGACAACAAACGGATCGCCTCCGGAATATCGTCGTTTTGCAGCGCATGCGTGCCGACGATGGCGAGCTCTTTGAGCGTCACGCGACGCGCGTCGAGGTTAACGCGATTTGCGGCGATGCCGACGGTGACGACGGTTCCGCCGGGTTCGACGAGCGAGACCGCCGTGTCGAATCCCGCGTCGCTGCCGGTCGCTTCAAATACGAGGGTCGGAACGACGCCGCGCTTGGCAAGCTCAGCGCGAATCGCTTCGCTGTTGGAGCCGCGAATCGTCGCTTCGGCACCGATGTTCCGAACCACGGCGAGCCGTTCCGCCGAGAGATCGACCGCGATGACGCGCGCGCCGTGCTGCACGAGCGCGTACGTCAACAGAACGCCGATGCCGCCGGCACCAATGACGAGGACGTCTTCGTTGTCTTGGGGCCGAGCGCGGCGGACGGCGTGCAGCGCGGTCGCCATCGGTTGCGCCAGCACGGCGACGTCCGGACTGAGCGGCTCGGCACGGAACAGAATGTGCGACGGGACGCTAACGTATTCGGCTAAGCCGCCATGACGGTGCAGGCCGATGCTCGCCTGCCAATTGCAGATGCTCGGCCTGCCGGCACGGCACTGGGCGCACATGCCGCACCACATCGCGGCACCGGTCGTCACGAGCTCCCCAGGCTCCAGATCCGTGGCAACGTACTCGCCGATTTCCTCGACGTAGCCCGCAAACTCGTGCCCGGGTATGATGGGGCCGATATGCCCCGTCATCGGGTGCGGGCTCAAGAGCGGATACAGCTTCGGTCCCGCGACGAACTCGCTCGCGTCCGTGCCGCAAATACCCGCGGCGTGGACGCGCACCAAAATTTCACCTTGGGCGGCGGCCGGTCGTTCGGTTTCCTCGATGCGAATGTCCCGAGGCCCGTAGTAGACCGC
>JBOHTT010000012.1:0-13472 GCA_050733775.1 Vulcanimicrobiaceae bacterium | reverse complement strand
GTGCATGCATGTTCGGCTGCAGCGCACCGACCGTCGGCAGCGGAACCTGCGTGCCGTAGCCGATTGCAACCGCAACCAACAGCACAAGCGCCACGACAAAGTTCGCGAGAGGACCGGCGGCAATGATGCCGAGCCGCGATAGCGGGGACTTGGCTTGGAAGCTATCGCTGTCGACCTCGCCGCCTTCCGTGCGGAACCGTCGCTGTTGCTCTGCCTCGCTGGTCTTGCCGTCTTCGCCCTGCATCGCACAATAGCCACCGACGGGAAATAGGTTGACGCGATAATTCGTCCCGCTACGCGGTGAAGTCCATTTGAGCAGCGTCGGTCCCATCCCGAGCGCGAAATCGTTCACCCGGACGCGGTTGACGCGCGCGATGATAAAGTGCCCCAGCTCGTGCAAGACCACGAGCACGGAAAGCATCGCGAGGAAGGCGACGATCTTTCCGGTCTGTCCGAGAACCGCATTGACGTCGACCATCATGCCGTCACTTTGTCTCTTCGAATCAGGCTCACGTATTGCGCGCCGCGCGAAAAATAGGGAACGAAACCTTCGAGCAGCGTCCAGTCCGGATCGCCCTTCTTGGACAAGAAGGTTACGAGCGACTCGAGAGCCCGGCCCGTCTGAGGCGCGAATTCGCGAACCGCTGCGGTCAAGTCGTGCAGCGCACTCACAATTTCAGGCAGGGTGTCCTCGCGTTCGTTCTCTCGCTTTTGCATCAAGGCATAGACCGCATTGCAGCGTTCGACGATAGCTGCGCCTAGTTGCTCGTCGTGCAGGGGCAAGGCATTGCGATAATCGAGGAAATTCAGGATCGCTCTCCGGTATTGCGCGAGCGCAAAACCGTTGGCATCAACGCCTTCGGGGACGGACTTGTACCAGCGCCAATCGGCAAGAAAGTCCGGGGACGCGCCGTACACGTCGAAATCGCTGCCGAGGGCCGCGACGGCGTCCGGGATCGAGAACAGAGATCCGGTAAAAGGCTGGACCACGTTATCCAGGACCCAATCTTCAGTCGGGCGGCTTCGGCCCGGCAGCGTTTGCAAATGCGCATCGAAGACGGCTGCGAGGGGTGCCACACGCTCGCGCGGCGGCACCTCGGGCGGCACGATACGCCAGCCGATGAGGCGACGCGCCACCGTATCCAGCGCACCGGGTCCGTCAACGCACGTAACCACGAGTACGCCACCGGGTTCTGCGAACGCTGCGATTTTTTTTACGAGCTCGATCGGCCCAACGGCGTACGGAAGCATGCCCTCTGCGATCACGAGTGCGAATCGGTCGTCGGTCTTGAAATCTTCGGCAAGGGACTCCACGATGCGCGTACACCGCAGCTCAAATCGTTCGAAGAGCTCCTGCATTTCCGAAATGCCCTTTGGATTGTGCTCCACGAGCACATACCGGTCAGGCGACAGCGATGCGGTGTACAGTGCATTGTAGCCTGAGCCCGGCCCGAACTCGATGACGTGCCCGCCACGAACGTACAGCGGCGGGATTCCGAGGTGACGGTACAGCGCCGCGCGACGCGCGTAATGTTTCGCGGGATCCGAAAGGTCTTGATGAACCGGCGAAATCTCGAGGTCTCGATAAAAATCGACGAAGGGACGTTTGACGCTCATGCGACGGTAATTCCGGCTCCGACGAGGTCGCGAGCAATACCTCGCGCACGCGAATCTGCACGCCGAACGCTTTCAAGCGAGAGCTCGCCTTCATCGACTGCATCTAACGTCGAGGAGATGATCTCCGGAATGCGCGCGAACCCGACACGTCCCGCAATGAACGCCTCGACGGCGATCTCGTTCGCGGCAGAGAGCACGGCGGGCGCGGTGCCGCCTTTCGCAAGCGCGCGATATGCCAGTTCCAGGCAAGGAAATCGCTCGCCATCCGGTCGCTCGAAGCGCAGCGCCGTGGCTTCGTCCGACGATCGCGCACCCAGTGCGACGAGCGCGTCGACGGCGCTCGACTCCGGCCACAGCGGCGTATCCTCGAGACGGTCCGGGTACGCGAGGGCGTAGCCGATCGGGACTCGCATGTCGGGCGGACAGAGCTGCGCTTTCACCGCGCCGTCCGCAAAAATGACGAACGCATGCGCGATGCTCGTGCGATGGACCAGCACGTCGATGCGCTCGCCCGGCGTTGCGAACAGCCGGCTGGCCTCGATCACTTCCAAACCCTTGTTCATCAGCGTCGCGGAATCGATCGTGTTCTTCGGTCCCATCCGCCATGTCGGATGGTCGAGTGCTTCCTGAACGGTCGCGCGAGCGATCTGGTCCGCACTTTTCTCCCAAAACGGACCGCCGGAGGCGGTCAGCACGAGACGTGCGACGCGCGAAGCCGGTTCGCCGACGAGGCACTGGAACAACGCGCTGTGCTCGGAATCGACCGGTAAGATTTTCGCGCCGCTTCGCGCCGCGATTTGCAGCAGCAGCTCACCCGCGGCAACGATCAGCTCTTTGTTTGCGACCGCGATGTCGGTACCGCGCTCTGCTGCAGCGAACACCGCATCGAATGCGACCGCGCCATCGGTCGCAGCCAGCAACAGATCTGCGCCGCTTTGCGTTGCGACGCGCATGAGCCCGGCTGGACCGTCTTCTTCACCAAGTGAGACGACCTGCGGACCAAACTTCTTCGCCTGTTCTTGCAGCAACGAACGATTGCGTCCGGCTGCCAAACCGACGACGGCAAACCGGTCGCGATGCTGCGCGACGACGTCGAGCGCTTGACGTCCGATCGAGCCCGTCGAACCGAGTATCGCAATGCGTTTCATTGCAGCACTCCGTGCGCGACGACGCCGACCAGCCAGAGCGCGAAATAAAACGCGGGACCCGCAAAGAGATAACTATCAAAGCGATCGAGCACGCCGCCGTGCGAGCCGATCGCACTCCCTGCGTTCTTCACGCGCGCGTCACGTTTGAGACCCGATTCGACCAGGTCTCCCGCTTGCGCGGCGATGGACGTAAAAATGCCGACGACGGCACCCTGCCACCACGCCAGACCGATTTGCGGAAACATCGCGCCCACGATCCCCATGATGACGCCCGCTGCTAAACCACCGACGGCACCTTCGACCGTTTTCTTCGGCGAGAGCTGCGTGAGCGGCGTGCGTCCGAACGACACGCCCACCACCATCGCGAAGATATCGGTGAGTGCGGTGATGAGGATGGCGTAGATCGTCAGCTCGCGCCCGAATTCCGGAATGGCGCGAATGGTGATGAAATAACAAACGAGCTTTCCGATATACAGCACGGCGAGCAGCGTGAAGGCGCTGCGCGCGAAATGACGCCCCTTGTGCGCGAACGTTGCGAAGCCGAGCGTTGCGATGATCGTCGCCGCGAGTAAGATGCTCTCGAAGCGATGGATCTGGCCCAGCGCCGTGAGGACGACGTAGGCGAGAACTGCCGGCAGCGCGACGGCAAACTCGATCGGCGTGCCCTTACGCAGTGCGAGCTTGTCGAATTCCCAGAGACAGCCGACGGCGATCAATCCGACGAGCGCGCTGAAGAGCGGCGCCCAGAACACGCAACCGATTCCGAGGATCGCAACCCCGAGCCCGATCCCAACGCGCCGCGCACCGGCTGCACCGGCAGTTGCCGATTTTGGACCGGACAGAGCGCCGGGTGGCGCAGCGGCGTTTCCTATCTCAGTAGCCTCCGATGCGCTCGTACCCTTCATAGCTACAAAGCATTTCCGTGCAGTCCGAGCGCTCCCTCAAGCGTACGACGCGTAATGCGCCGAGACCCACAGCCGGATATGGCGGGAGCAACAACCGCAGCGACAGCGTGCGGCCGCCGAGCGCCGCGCGCACTTCGGGCTCGCGGGCTAGAATCAACTCCGCGCTCATACCTCCATGATTTCCTTTTCCTTGGAGTCGACGAGCGAGTCGACGTCCTTGATATATTTGTCCGTGAGCTTCTGCAGCTGATCGGCGGCGCGCTTGTTCTCGTCTTCGGTGATCTTGTGATCTTTCAGTAAGGCTTTCACCGAATCGACGCTCTTGTGCCGAATGCTCCGAATCGCGACTTTGCCTTCTTCCGCGCGTTTGTGAACGACTTTCACGAGATCTTTGCGGCGCTCTTCGGTCAGCGGCGGGAAGGCCAATCGGATCGTCTGACCGTCGACGTTCGGGTTGAGCCCGAGGTCGCTGGTCTCGATTGCTTTGCGAATCGACGCGACCGTCGATTTGTCGTACGCACTGACGACGAGCGATCTGCCATCCGGCGAGCTGACGCTCGCGACTTGCTTCAGCGGCACGGTGGCGCCGTAGGCTTCGACTTCCAAACGATCCAACAGTGCCGGTGACGCACGGCCGGTGCGGATGCCGGCAAAATCGTGTCGCGTTGCTTCGACGGCTTTGACCATCCGCGCCTCGCTGTCTTTGAAGACATCATTGAGCATGCGCGTACTCCATACTCGACGTCGCTCTGCCGACGAACGTGCCGATCGGCTCGCCCGCGACGACGCGCCGGATATTTCCGGGCACGTTCATATCGAAGACGACAATCGGCAGTCCATTGTCCATGCAGAGCGTGAGCGCCGTGCTGTCCATTACTTCCAAACCGAGCTGCAAGACTTGGAGGTAGTCGACGTGCGTGAAGCGCGTCGCGTTCGGATCTTTCTTCGGATCGGCGCTGTAGATTCCGTCCACTTTCGTGGCTTTGAGAATGGCTTGAGCGTTTACTTCGATGGCTCGCAGCGCGGCCGTCGTATCGGTCGTGAAGTACGGATTTCCGGTACCGGCCGCAAAGATGACGACGCGGCCTTTCTCCAAATGCCGGATCGCCCGGCGTCGGATATACGGCTCGGCAATTTCGTGCATCGCGATTGCCGTCTGCACGCGCGACGGAACTTCGATGCGCTCGAGTGCGTCTTGCAGCGCGAGCGCGTTGATCACCGTCGCGAGCATGCCCATGTAGTCGGCCGTCGCACGTTCCATGCCGGCTGCTTCGTGTGCTTTGCCGCGCCAAATGTTGCCGCCGCCGACCACGACGGCGATCGAAACGCCTTCGGCATGAACGTCGGCAATTTGCCGCGCCATGCCTGCGGTCGTCTCGACGTCGACATTGTGGTCGGCGCCGGCGAACGCTTCTCCCGAAAGCTTGAGGAGAACCCGTCCGAAAAGCGGCTTCAACGCTAGGGAGCCTCTGAAGAACCAGCTGCACCGATCGCAACGGCAGTTTTGTTGCAGATCGAGGAGCGAGGAAGGAGCATAGCCAGAGGCGCTATGTGACTGACGATGCGACGATGAGATGCGCCAAAAACGCCGTTGCCCAAAGGGTTTGGGCGGCACAACCGCATCTGCTGCGTCGTCGGCTCGGTTACAGACTGCTGCGAGTATGCGCCCTCGCCGCCTCCTTGCATCTGCGGTTGCGGCGCTCCAAACGATCGGTACATGGGGTCCTTCAGGAGGCCCTATTCTTCCCGCAAGGCGTAACCGACGCCGCGAACCGTATGGATTACCTTCTTTCGCGGCGGCGTGTCGATCTTGGCGCGCAAATACGAGATGTACGTTTCGACGGTTCCCGTACCGACGTCGCGATCGCTTCCCCAGACGAGATCGAGAAGCTGTTCGCGCGTGAAGACGCGGTTCGGCGACCGCATCAGGGCGACGAGAAGGTCGTATTCGCGCATCGAGAGATCGACGCGACGATTGTCACGCATCACGCGGCGAGCCTCGAGATCGACGATCAAATCGGCGAAACGCAACGTGTGCGGCTTCGCAAGCCGCGGCCGGCGCAACGCGGTCTCCAGGCGTGCCAGCAATTCCGCGAAGTCGAAGGGCTTGGCGAGATAGTCGTCAGCGCCGCTGCGGAGGCCCTCGATGCGATCCGCGACTTCGCCCTTCGCGCTCAGCATGATTACCGGTACTTCGGTCAGCTTGCGCACCATCGGCAACAGCGCGATACCGTCGACTTTCGGCATCATGACGTCCAATACGATCACATCCGGCGGCCATTCGCGGATCAGGTTCAGCGCTTGCTGACCGTCCGCGGCCGTACGGACCGCGTACCCTTCTTGGGTCAGTCCTACTTCGAGGAGTTCCCGGACACCACGCTCGTCATCGACGACGGCGATCCGGGCAGCTTCGCCATCCATCTTCGCCGTAAGTATCGCGTCTGCGGCTGGGACATTTCTGGGACCGCCTGGGTGGCCCCACGAGATAACGCTGCCCAACTCCTCTCAGGCAGTTCGGAGCGAGGAGGCGTAAGGTGGGGGCGTGTCCAGCAAAGAGCGCAGCCGGCGCGAGCTCGTCGTCATCGATTTGGTAGGCGAGCTCGACTCGACGATGAGCCAGATGGTCGACCGCAGCATCCGCCAGCTCGATTCTTCGAATTGCGCGACGATTATCGTCCGCCTCGAGCGCTTGGAGTCGACGCAATGGTCCGGCCTGTGCGACCTCGGAACCGTCATCCGCGCGCACCGTGAGAACGGTCTCGACGTGCGCGCAGACTCGCGCTTACGCCGCGTGCGAGCCGTCCTCGACGAGCTCGCGATTCCGACCGACGTCCCCGTGAGCGGCGCGCCGTTCATGCGACGGCGCATGATCATCGCGCGCACGCCCAGCTACCTTTAGGCTCACCCGCGCCGCGCAACCGGCCCTGGACGGCCGGGGTTGGGACGGTCGGAGGTTTTCTGGTAGATGAGTGCGCTTCCTGAGGTTTCACAAACCACGTTTCAATCCGACGTGCTGCAGTCCGACAAGCCCGTGCTGGTAGATTTTTGGGCTCCGTGGTGTGGGCCGTGCCGAATGTTGGCGCCGATCGTCGAGAAGCTCGCTACGACGACCTCGAACGTGAAGTTCGTCAAGCTGAACACGGACGAGAATCCGTCGATCGCCGGCGAATATCACGTCTCCGGAATTCCCTGTCTGATTCTGTTCAAGGGTGGACAAGAGGTCGACCGCATCGTGGGCTACGTGCCGGAAAACGCGATCGCATCGATGATTGCAAAGCACGCAATCGCAGCTTAGAGCGCTACCGGCGGTCCATCGGCTGACCGCCGATCCGCTGCTCGCGCGCTACGCCGCGGCGCTCGGCGCCGGAACGGTGAAGCGCGAGATCGAGCGGGAAATCGACGCCGCACGCGCGCTTGCGATGCGCGACGATCGCGTGCCGCCGTTCGAGGCAATTCGCGACGCCGTTGCGCGCGCGCTGGCGCGTCGCGAGAACGAAGGCTTGGTGTCCGTGCTCAACGGCACCGGCATCGTGCTGCACACGAATTTAGGCCGCGCGCCTCTCGCAGCAGAAGCGCTTGCCGCGATGGAAGAAATCGGCGGCGGCTACAGCAATCTGGAATTCGATCTCGAAAGCGGTGCGCGCGGTTCGCGCTACGCGCGCGTCAACGATCTCATCCGCGAGACGACCGGCGCCGAAGATGCGCTCGTCGTCAACAATTGCGCGGCAGCGATGCTGCTCATCTTGCAGACCCTTGCGAATGACCGTGACGTCATCGTGTCGCGCAATCAGCTGGTCGAGATCGGCGGTTGTTTTCGTCTGCCGGAAGTCTTGGAGCGCAGCGGCGCGCGGCTCGTCGAAGTCGGGACGACCAATCGCGTGCGAATCGCGGATTTCGAGCGCGCGGTCTCGGCCAAAACCGCGATGTTTTTGCGTTCGCACGCATCCAACTATCGCATCGAGGGTTTCGTCGAAGACGTGCCTGCGGAGGATCTTGCAGCCCTCGGCCGGCGCGCCGGCGTTCCGCTCGTCGAAGATCTCGGCAGCGGCGCCATCATCGGTCTCGAGCGGTTCGGCCTCGCGCACGAGCGCACGGTCGGCGAAGCGATCGCCGACGGCTGCGCGCTCGTTGCGTTCTCCGGTGACAAGCTGCTAGGCGGACCGCAAGCGGGCATCATCGTCGGAAGCAGGGCGCCGATCGCGCGTCTACGCACCAATCCGCTCTTGCGCGCGTTGCGCGTCGACAAAGCGACGCTCGCGGCGCTCGGCGCGACGCTGTCGCTCTATCTCACGCCGGAGGGCATAGAGCGCATTCCGATTTACGCCATGCTCGCAGCGACGCCGGAAAGTCTGGCGAAACGCGCGAGCTTGCTGACAATTCAAGTCGACGCGTCGCTCGAACCGGAAGGTATCGACACGAACGTCTACGTCGGCGGGGGCTCGTTGCCGGGAACGGAGCTGCCGTCGGCCGCGCTGAGCCTTTCGCCGCGCGACGTCGATGCGTTTGCCAAGCGAGCGCGAACGGGACGGCCCGCACTCGTCGGTCGCGTCGAAAATGGCCGGTTTCTCATCGATTTGCGCGCGATTCCGCCCGACCGCGACGACGACGTCGTGCAGGCAGTCGAGCGCGCCTTTTCGTCGTAACAAACAGTCGCATGCACATCCTCGGGACGGCCGGGCACGTCGACCACGGAAAGTCCGCGCTGGTCCGCGCCCTCACCGGAACCGATCCGGATCGCTGGCGCGAAGAGCAGCTGCGCGGAATGACGCTCGATCTCGGCTTCGCGCGTTTGCATTTCGATGACGGCGTGGAAGCCGGCATCGTCGACGTTCCGGGTCACGAGCGATTTCTGCACAACATGCTCGCCGGGGCAGCGGGGATGGAGATCTTACTCCTCGTCGTCGCGGCGAACGAAGGGCCGCGCCCGCAAACGCACGAGCACCTCGCGATTCTTTCGTATCTCAACGTTCGCAAAACGATTCTCGTGCTCACGAAACGCGATCTCGTCGATGCCGACGAGCTCGCTTTCGCGGAAGAATTAACGCGCGAAGCGCTACGCGGTTCGTTTGCGGGCGACGCGCCCGCGTATGCCGTCTCAACGATTACCGGTGAAGGCTTGGAAGAATTGCGCGCCGCGATTCACGAGGCGCTCGCGGCGTTGCCTCCCCGCAAACCGGATGCACCCGCTTTCTTGCCCATCGATCGCGTGTTCGCACTTTCCGGCCACGGTACGGTCGTCACTGGAACGCTCATGCAAGGCACGCTCGAGGTCGGGCAAACGCTGCGCTTGCAGCCAAGCGGTCGCGACGTGCGCATTCGCAGCTTGCATGTGTTTGGCGAGAAGCATCAGCAGGTCGCCGGCGGTTCGCGCGTTGCAGCGAATTTGCCGCAAGTCGACGTCGCCGATATTGCGCGCGGCGAGGTGCTGGCGAGCGCCGAATTCGCTGCAATGCGCCAGTACGAGGTAACGTTCGCGCCGCTGCAGAGCGCGCTGCCGATCTTACGGCGGCGCAATGCGGTGCGCGCGTATTTGGGATCGGCCGAGGTTCTCGGGACGCTCGCTTTCGACGAGGCTCCGCGCGGGACGACTGCCGTTCGCGGAATGCTTTCGTTGCGTCGCGCGGCTGCGAGCTATCCCGGCGAAGCATTTGTCGTACGGCGGCTTTCTCCCAAAGATTTGCTCGGCGGCGGAACGATCGCCGGCGGCGCAGCAGAAGAGGCGCAAGCGAACCTGGGCGAGGCATTGCCGGAAGAAACCGCGATCTTGGCCGTGTTGCGGGCACTCGGCGTTGCTTCAGGTATCGCCACGACGATCGCAGCGCGTGCGAATGTACGCGAGGAACGAACCGTTGCGGTCCTCGAGTCGCTCGTGGAACGAGGACTCGCACGCAAGCTCGCAAAGCCGGTTTCATACGTCGACCTTGACGCTGCGGACGATCTGTTCGCGCGCACCATGCAGACGGTGGCGACGACGCACCAGCAAGCGCCATGGCGCATGGGGTTGACGTCCGTTGCGCTCGCGAAAGCGGTCGATGCTCAGGAGAACGCGCTCGTGAGAATCCTCGCAACGTACGTCGAGGAAGGCCGTCTCGATTACCGCAACGGCTACTACGCGACGCCCGGATTCGTGCCGGAACTCACAGCGGAGCAGCGCGCGCTTTTCGATGCCGCGCTACGGATCGATCCGCAGAATCCGCTCGTGCCTATTGCGTATGACGATCTGGCTGCTGCCCTGCGTACGACGAACGTACGCGGTGCACAGGAAGCGTACGAAACGTTGCTCGCCACGAGCGCGCTCGTGAAAGTGCATGACGCAGTCTATCGCGGTGCGCAAATCTCCGAGATCCGCGCGCGCGTCGAAGCGACGCTGCGTAAGGAAGCTACGATGACCATGGCGCGCTTCCGCGACGTGATCGGGACCTCGCGCAAATACGCGGTCCCGCTCCTCGAGTGGTTCGATGCCTCAGGTATTACGATGCGAAGCGGCGACGTGCGGACCTTGCGCGGCGAAGTAGGAGAGGCTAGGATAATTCGTTAGCCGGACCTAATGGGGCGCCAATGCGATCTCGCCGGCTTTTCGCCGCCCTCTTCTGTCTTGCGGTGGTCGCGCCGGCACGCGCCGGAGAGCGCGCGATCGACCCGCGTGCCTCGAAGGCCACCTTCAGCGTCACGCACATCTTCGTGGCGCGCGTCGACGGAACGGTTCCGCTCAGCGGCGGCACGGTCACCCTCGCCGCCGGCTCCGCCATCCCCCTCAGCGCGACCGCAGTTCTCGATCCCGGCAACGTGAATACCGGCGACGCGGATCAATCCGCGTGCATTCGGAGCCCCGACTATTTCGACGTTGCTAAATTTCCTGAAATGACGTTCAGGAGCACGAAAATCGAATCCGACGGTCCGGCCTCGTTCGGCATGGACGGCTTGATGACAATCCATGGGGTCAGCCGCCCGGAGCACCTCGAGGTTACGGTCGCCGGGGACCCCCTACATCCCACCTATCACGCCGTCGGACGCATCGACCGGCACGCCTTCGGGATGCGAGGCGCGCGGCTCGATCCCACGATCGGCGGCATCGTCGATGTGACGCTGGACATCGTCGTCCAGTGACCCCCGCTTGACAACGGGGCGTACAATCCAAGGACCGGTTGGATTGACCCAACACTTCGTGGGAAATGGGGGTACACATGGCCCGCAAAGTCGTCGCCGCACTCATGAACGTTTTGCACCGCGCTCTCCAGGCGCGTAGCTCTCCGTATCCGGAAACGGAACATCTTCCGACCACGCCTTGGTCGGCAATGATTCGCTAGAACCCAACACGTATAGAAGTAAGCGTGCGTGTCACGCTTATTTTTTTGTTGCTGACGGTGATAACGCCGTTCGCGACAGCGGGGCCGGCTGAAGCGCAAAGCGCACCTTCGCCCTCACCTTCACCGTCTGCGTGTTCGTGCATAACCGTGAAGGCCGACGCTCATTCCACGTTTATTTCGGAGGGCACGCGCGGTCCCGGAATCGTGCCGCCGGAAGGTCCGGGGTTTGCCGCCGGATCTCCGTTCTCGCCACTGACGCCGTACGAAGTGTTTTCCAGCGCGCCGTTCACGCCGGGCAATGCCGTCGAATCGGCCGTGTATTTTATGCCGCAATATGACGGGCCGCTATTTCGCGCGTCGCTGACGTTCGGCGCCGGATACGTTACGGGCAGCACGACGACTGCCTCGTATTGGGGCGAATCGCTGTTTGCAACGCTCAATCCTCATCTCGGCTCGCAGCTGCTTCCGTATCGCATCGTGTTTCCGACCCATGCCGGACAAGACGACGGCAGCGCGTTCGTCGCATCGATCCTTTCGGGTTCGATTGCAACGCGCGACGGAAATGCGTCACTGCAAGCGGGTTGGTTCAACCTGCACCAAAGCGACGGGTTCGTTTTCACGCAACCGGCGCTCACGAGCGTTCCGCCGGAGATCGCCTTTGCAACGCCGGAAACGCTCGGTAGCGGGCCGCCGAATCTCGATTGGTGGCAAAGCACGAACGTGTTGCCGCTGCACGGCATCGACGGTTTTTTCAAGCGCGGAATCGCGACGCTCGAGCTCGCCGACGCAACGTTGCCGTCGTTGCCGGAAACGTCGGCGCGTTTGGAAATGGCGTCGCTCGCGATCGATCACGGCGAAGGCACCCGGTATTCCGCCGACGTCCTGCACGTCGTGACCGGCGGAAAACCGCTCGCAGAAACGGTGCTTTATGGCAGCAATCCGACGATCTTCGTTACGCCGCAAGGTTGGCTGCCGGTCAGCACGATCGGCGGTCAGCGTCAATGGATCGTCGGCTTTCGCGGCGCCTTTCACGTTTCGCCCAGCGTCGACGGAGTCGCCGAATACGGGCATTCGACGTACGGTGTCGACGGCGCGAATGAAGCTGCCGGAAACTACTATCACGCCGGCGCGACGAAGAACGTGCGCCGCGCAAGTTTCGGTGCGGACGTCTATCGCAACGAGCCGTATTACGCGCAAACGCTCTTGCCGTACGGCGCTCCGGAAAATCAGTGGAGCATCGCGTGGTCCTGGCCGGGGCAATGGCTGAAATCGAACTATCAGCTCATCAACGATTTTCCGGTCAATATCGATCGGCAAGGATACCGGCTCACCTACGCGTTGCATGGCGGCTCGCTTGAAATGAAAGCGGTTTGGGGACAATTCGCGCAGATCGCTCCAATAACGATCTCCAACGCCATGCGACCGGGATTTGTCGACGGCTTCTTTCTTCCGCAGCTCGACGTCAACGCGACGCTCGGACGTCAACAGCAGTATGGGCTTTGGACGGCTTGGCACAGCCCTCTCGGCGACGTGGCCCTCGATTACGTCAACGATGCGATGCGCCGGCCGGCGGCCGTTTCGGCGCCGCAGGATTTCGTGAATTACGATGCCCCCGAGTACGTGCTCTCGCTTTCGCGCAAGCTCGGCGCGGCGACCCTCGGTTCGGTGTCGTACGGGCGATACGCCATGCGCGGCAGCTTCGCGCAAACCTTCACTAACGTCGATTTTGCGGAGCGCATGGTGGTGACCGGCGTCGAGGTGCAACAGAGCCGCACGACCGCCGCGCTGCTGAGCGTGCGGTGGGGGTCGTTTTCCGGGGCGCCCTCGATCCCGTTTGGGCCGTCGCCGGCCTGGAATGGTACGCTCATCGTGTTCGAGGAGCGGCTACACACCTGAGGTGCGCAACCACGCGGATTAGCACTCTGTCTTAGAGAGTGATAACGACATGAACGCCGATCGCATGACCCAGCGAGTCCAGGAGGCGCTGAACGGCGCCTACACGCGGGCTCTGTCCGAACACAATCCGCAGACCGCTCCCGAGCATCTGCTCGCGGTGCTGCTCGATCAAGACGAGGGCGTGGCGCCCGCTATTTTAGAGAAGGCCGGCGTCGACGTTGCCGCGCTGCGGCGCGCCGCCGATGCCGCAATCGGTCGCCTGCCCCGTCTTTCCGGCTCCAATGCCGACAACGCGCAGGTGACCGTCGCTCCGGCGATTCCGCGCATCTTCACGCAGGCGGAAAATGAAGCAAAGCAGCTCGGCGACGACTACACGTCCATCGAGCATTTGCTGCTCGCGCTCGTCGATTCGAACACCGATGCGGCCAAAGTGCTGCGCACCGCCGGCGTGACGCGCGACAAAGTGCTGAACGCCCTGAAAGAAGTGCGCGGCAATCAGCGCGTCACGACGCAGAATCCCGAAGGAACATACCAAACGCTCGAGCGGTACGGCCGCGATCTCACGAAGGCCGCAGCGCAAGGCAAACTCGATCCCGTCA
>JBOHTT010000011.1:0-2758 GCA_050733775.1 Vulcanimicrobiaceae bacterium | reverse complement strand
ATAAGGTGCCGGCCAACATCAAGGAACTCGAGCTTCCGCAGCTGCAACCTCTTGGCGGAAGCTAACCGCACGAGTGAAAGCCAGACGCATTCACCGCTTCGGTGATCCGACACATTCAGGCCGAGGTGCTTAGGGAGCAAAGGGCTAGGGGTAAGGTCTATGCGTGAAACCATCGGACCCGCACGATGCGGCGCGCCGGCTAGCGCAGCTTCATGCGGAGCACTACGAGCGTCGATCGCCGCTGCAGCGCGCGATCGAAAGTATCAAAGACTCGGCGGCACGGCCATGGCTGCTGTGCACGATCATCGGCCTGTGCTTCGCGTGGATCGGATTTCACGTTTACGGCGCGATCGCTGGGCGGAGCGTACACGTGGACGAGAACTGGCTGCAGACCGCATTGGGTTTCGCCGCGCTCATCATGACGTCGCTCATTCTCACGGGTCAACGTCAAGACGAGTTGCTCGAAGAGCAACGCAGCGAAATGATTCTGCATCTTATCGCCGTCATCGAACGTCGTCTGGCTGCTGCGCTACCGGAAACTGGAAAACCCGTCGAGCCGGAAGAAGCACTCAGTGCTCTGCAAAAGGCGCATAGCGAAGTCGGCGACGATTCGCTGAGGGATTAGCGCGAAAATAGGCCTTACGTAGCGATCTGTTCCTGTTCGTTTTGCTCCCTGAACTGCTCGCGATAGAGGCGAGCGTAGGAGCCGCTCCGAGCGAGGAGCACGGCGTGGGTGCCGCTTTCCACGATGCGGCCGTTCTCGACCACGAAGATCACATCCGCCGACACAATCGTTGAAAGACGGTGCGCGATCACGAGACTCGTTCGGTTGCGCATGACGCGCTCGAGCGCGGACTGAATCATGCCTTCGTTATGCGAATCGAGCGAGCTCGTCGCTTCGTCTAAGATAAGAATTGCCGGGTCTTTTAGCAGCACGCGCGCGAGCGCCAAGCGCTGACGCTCGCCGCCCGACAATTTGTGGCCACGCTCGCCGGCGACGGTTTGATAGCCGTCTGGCAACGACGCGATGAAATCGTGGATGTTCGCGGCTTTGGCTGCTTCTACGAGCTCCGCATCCGTCGCATCCATACGCCCGTAACGCAGATTCGCGGCGATCGTGTCGTGTAAAAGATAGGTCTCCTGCGTCACGATCCCGATCGCGCTGCGCAGCGCGGTCAAATCCACATCGCAGATGTCGTGGCCGTCGATCGTGATGCGGCCCTTTTGCGGCAGAAAGAAGCGCGGCACGAGCTGCGTGATCGTCGTCTTGCCCGCACCGGAGGGGCCGACGAGCGCCGCGGTCTGTCCGGGCGCGACCCGCAAGCTGACGTCGTGCAGCGCCGGCCGGTCGCCGTACGAGAACGACACGTTCTCAAAGACGATCTCGCCTTTCACCGCCTCCAACTGCTGCGTGCCTGCGCAGGTCGTCTCTTCCGTCGGCATGTCGAGATAATCGAAGATGCGCTCGAAGACAGCCGCCGCGCTGACGATTTGAACCTGTACGCCGGCGAGCGTCGATGCCGGCGTGTAAAGCCGCGTCAAATACATCACGAAGGCGACGATCGTACCGATCTGCAGCATGCCATGGATTGCGAGCCACGAGCCTCCCAGCCACACGAGCGCCGGTCCGACAATCACCATTGCGCCGATAAGCGCCATGAACCAGCGCCCGATCATTACGAGATCGATCTCCAGGCCCATCAAGTCGTTGGCGACCTTGTAGAAGCGCGTCCGCTCGAACTGCTCGCGCACGAACGACTTGATCAGCGTGATGCCCGAAATCGACAACGTCTCTTGCGTGATGCTCTCGATCTCGTCGCGTTTTTCTCGCGTGCGCTTGCGGACGACGTACATCCGCCGCCCGACCGGCGAGAGCGGGAAGATCATCATCGGAATAACGGCGACCGAGATCAGCGCCAAGCGCCAGTCGAGCACGAAGACGGTCGCCGCCGTCGTGACGATCGTAACGATGCTGGTCACGATCGTGACCAGCGTCCCCGTCACGATGTTGTCGATGTTGTCGACATCGTTGGAGACGCGGTTCATGATCTCGCCCGTTTTCGTGTTCGTGAAAAAGGCGATGGGCATGCGGTGCAGATGCGCGACGAGGCTCGTCCGGATGTCGCGCATGATGCCTTCGCCGACGTACGAGTTCAAATAGCCTTGCAGCACGCCGATCATCCCCGCCGCGATAGCGCTGAGGATCATCCCGCCGACATATAGGAAGACCAATCGCTGCGACGCGCTTGGGATCGCGCCGTCGATCAGCCACTTCGTGAAGAGCGGCGGCAAAAGACCGAGCAGCGAGATTACCAGGATGCAGGTGAGAATCGCCGCTTCCTCGCGCCAATAAGGCGCGAAAAAACGCGCAATCCGGCGATAGTCCGCTTTGCGCCTCGGTCGCGGGCTCTCCGGATTGAACATGTTCGACCACATCAAGTGGACGGGCGGTCCGCCGCCTAGCATATGGGCACCACGGCCTCCATAACCGCGGCGGCGGCCCCCGGTTTACGCTTGCGTAGGTTAGAGGTTGTAGGCCTTCTTGAGATCGCCGAAGACGACTAAGGTCACGCTGTGATAGATGGCGTCCGACTTTTTACCGAACTTCGCGTCGATGTCGTCCATGACTTGGTCGTGGATGGGATGCGAGACCAAGCGATCGAGCATGTACTCGACGTTGAAGCCAACTTTCGGATCGACGCCGGCCTTATACAGCGCAGCGGTCAGTGCCGCACCGTCGCTTGGATCGGGAGAGGGC
>JBOHTT010000010.1:0-6769 GCA_050733775.1 Vulcanimicrobiaceae bacterium | reverse complement strand
GGCACGATCGACGGACCATCGTCCGCGAGGAAGCGCTCGAGCGCCGCAAACTTCGCCATGCGATCGCGGTCCTTCGTTGCAGCGCGTGCTGCCGTGAGCATTTCCATGAACTGCGGCGGTTGCCAGCGTGTTGGCGGAATGACGCTACCACGAGGCGCGTACTCAATGAAGAACAAGAATTCTTCCGGCCGCATGTTCCAAGGTTCGACGAAGAAGTCCCATTTGAGCGCGTCGAGGTTGTAGTAATAGCCCGATGCCGGAACCTGATTGACCTTGACGCGAATGCCTGCGGGCGCCGCGTATTGTTGATAGGCAACGGCGACGTCGACGGCACCGGCGGCAATCGTCGAGGTCGTGAGCGTAACGTCGATGCCGTTCGGATAACCGGCTTCGGCCAGCAGCTGTTTGGCGCGCGCCGGATCGTACTTCGGCACCGGAATGCGACCCCAGATATCGGGAACGACGGGCGAAACGGGCTGGTCGCTGCCTTCCTGCGCTTCGCCGAGGAACACCGACTTAACGAGCGTCGCACGGTCATATGCGATCTTGAGCGCCGTACGCACGCGTTTGTCGTCGAACGGCTTCTTGTCGACCTCCATGTTGATGTTGATGCAGTTTCCCGACGGTACGCTGGAGATCTTGAACTTCGGATTGCCTTTGAGCTGCTGGATCGCAACCGCGTTGAGATCGAGGATCAGATCGAATTGATTCGAGAGCAATCCCGCTACACGCTGCGGCACATCGGAGATTTGGAAGACGCGAATTGCGTCGACCTTGGGATACCCCGCACGCCAGTAGTGCGGGTTCTTCGTTGCGAAGAGATGATCGCCGGGTGCCCATTCTTGCAGCACAAAAGCTCCCGTGCCGACGGGCTTTGGAACCAGCGCATCGAGCGGAGCACTTTCTTGTACGATGCTGACGTGGCTGTCGGCCGCCGCTTGCGGCAGATCCCAAAACGGCGCCTTACAATTGAACCGCACTGTGTGAGGATCGACCGCCATCACGCCCTCTGCATCGAGCGCAATCGAGAAGAGCCGGAATGCTTGAGAGCCGAGCTTCGGATTGAGCATACGGCGGTACGTGCGCACGACGTCGTTCGCCGTGAGCGGCTTTCCATCGTGCCACGTGACGTCGTTTCGCAAGTGGAACGTCCACTGCGTGTTATCGGCGTTGTGTTCCCAGTGCGTCGCCAATTCCGGAGCGACGCGTCCGTTCGGACCGACAAACGTCAAGCGATCGAAACACACAAACGCGAGCGTTTGACTGGAAAGACCGGCGACAGGATCGATGGGCTCGGATGGCCCCGAGGCGCCCATCGCCGCGCGCAGCGTACCGCCTTCGGCGGCGGTCGCCGTGCTTGGAAGCATGGACGCAAGACCCGAGAGTCCGGCGATCCGCAATGCGTCGCGCCGGCTGAGCGATGATTGGTTCACGTGCTGACCTCCTCCGTAAGATAGGCTGCTTCAACGAGTTGACGAGTGTAGGGGCTTTGCGGCTGTTCGATCACCCGATCGCTGAGTCCGAACTCGCAAATGACGCCGTTTTGGAAAACGGCGATGCGATCGGCAAGCGCCGCAACGAGGCTAATGTCGTGTGAGATAAAAACGAGTGCAAGATGACGCTCGCGCTGGATTCGGCGCAGCAGCTCGAGCATGCGAGCTTGCAAGAGAACGTCGAGCGACGAGAGTATTTCGTCGCAGACGAGCATGCGCGGCGAACCGATGAGTGCACGCGCAATCGAGACGCGCTGCTGTTCGCCGCCGCTGAGCTGGCGCGGGCGACAAC
Source organism: Vulcanimicrobiaceae bacterium (assembly GCA_050733775.1). Taxonomy (GTDB): domain Bacteria; phylum Vulcanimicrobiota; class Vulcanimicrobiia; order Vulcanimicrobiales; family Vulcanimicrobiaceae; genus JAFAMS01. The sequence goes on along the minus strand of JBOHTT010000010.1, from coordinate 4,984 downwards.
CTATTGCGTCGGCGCGGACGCCGACCCATTCCAACAGCTCGGCGATACGGTGCGACACCGCCGCGCCCGACAAACCTTCGAAGACGCGCAGGCGCCTGCCGAGAATGTCGCGCACGCGCAAGCTCGGATTGAGCGCGTTGCCCGGATTTTGAAAGATGATTTGCAAGTCGCGACGCAATCGCAGCGGTCGCGCCGCGGCAGGCTTTGACAGCGATTCGCCGGCGAACGAGATCTGGCCGCGATCGGCGGAGTGCAAGCCGACGAGAATCCGCGCGAGCGTCGTCTTGCCGCTGCCGCTCTCGCCGACGATGCCGAGAATCTCGCCCTCGCGCACGTCGAGGCTGACGTCGCGCAGCACCGTCGCGTGTTTGCGCCCGAAAAATCCGGACCGGTATGAGGCGAAGACGCCCTTGATGGCAAGAAGCTCCGCTGTGCCACGCTGACTAGAACCACCGCCGCCACCGGTATGCACTTTCAAATGAAAACGCTGCAGCAAGCGTTTCGTGTACGGATGCTGCGGCTGCGTCATCACGTCGTGCGTTGGGCCGATCTCGACGATGCGACCGCCGTACATGACGGCGAGTCTATCGCACATGTCTCCCAGCACGCGCAGGTCGTGGGAGACCGCGATCATGCTGAAGCCGCGATCGGTTTGCACCCGTTTGATCGTACGCACCACCAGCCGTTGCGTGATGACGTCGAGGTCGGTCGTGGCTTCGTCGAGCAGGACGATCGACGGTTTCCCGATGAGCGTCAAGCACAGCGCGATGCGCTGACGCTGGCCACCGCTGAGCTGATGCGGATACCGGCGCATGACGGCGTTCGGATCGCGAAAGCCAAAATCTCGCAGCTGTGCGATGAGGTCGGCCATCATCTCGTCGCCGCGAGCACCGAAAATCGCTGTGTACGCTTCGATCAGCTGGCTGCCGACCATCATGATCGGATCGAGGACGGAGTCCGCGCTTTGCGGCATGAGCGCGACGACGCGCCCGCGCAGCGAAACAAAGCCGGATTCCCCATCGACGGCGAGCGACTGCGCACCGATTTTGATCGTGCCGCCCTGAGCGACGAGTCCGCGCCGGACGTCGCCGAGAAACGCGTGCACCAGCGTCGTCTTGCCGCTGCCGGATTCCCCAGCGATACCGAGCGTTTCACCAGCCTGCAACTCGAGCGAAACGCCGTCGACCGCGTAAAGCGGCGTTCCATCGCCGGCGTAACCGCGGACGAGCCGAACGTCTTCCGCTGCGAGTGCAACGCTCATGCGACGAGCTGACCGATTCCGTCGGCGACGAGATTCACGGCAGCTACCAGCATCGCGAGACCGATCGCCGGGGCGACGACGGTCCATGGCGCGAGCGTAATAACGTCGCGGCCTTCGTTGATTTCGAGTCCCCAATCGGGCGTCGGCGGCGAGACGCCGAGACCCAGAAAATTCAGCGAGCTAATGAGGATGACGGCAAAGCCGGTACGCAGCGCAACTTCGAGAAGCAAGCGAATGCGCACGTTCGGCACGATCTCGTGCATCAGGACGTCGTTCCATCGGCTTCCGGCCGCTTCCGCGGCGGCGACGAACTCGCGGGCCGCAAACTGCTGCGTGAGACCGCGCAGAATCCGCGCGGCGCCCGGCGTGAGCAATACCCCGACGAGAACGACCAGCGCGACGTTGCTTTTCGGCAGTGCCGCGGCAACCACCAAAATAACGAGGATCGGTGGAAGCGCGAGCATCACGTCGACGATGCGCATAAGCACCGTGTCCGTCGTGCCGCGCAGGTAGCCACTGACCATGCCGATTACTGCGCCGAGTGCGGCGGCGAGTATTCCCGCAAGAATTGAGAGCGTCGCAATTAGGCTCCCGCCGGCGAGAAACCGCGAGAACACGTCGCGGCCGAAGCGATCGGTGCCGAGGATATGGGTCGCCGACGGCGCCCGTAGGACGTCGACTGTGTTGGCGAGCGGGGGCTGCGGAGCCAGTAAGGGAGCAACGAAGATCGCGATGAGTATCGCGATCCCGAGGCCGAGTTCAACCGTTCCGCGATGAGGTGCTTTGTTCAAGTACCGACGGGTTGAGGTGTGTCGAGCCGCTTGTATTTGCCTTTGGCTTCAAAGGTCCCGGGGGCCAGCAAGCCTTCTGCCACACGGACCATGTACAGGTCGTCGCGGAAATGGAGTGTGAAGGTGCGGATGTCGCGATAGATTTGCTCGAGCGGATACTTCCGGAACGTTGCGCGCGCACCGCAGATGTCGAAAACGCGCTCGGCCACGTCGAGCGACACGCGCTTGGCAACGTGCAAAGCTTGTAGCGACATGAGCTCGGCTTCGTCGTGGACCTCGCGCTTCCAGTCGGACGCGCCGGCTTCTTCCCATTTGCGAGCGGCCATGTAAAGCGCCGCGTGGGCTGCATAGGTTCGCGATGCGAGGTCGCCAAGAGCAGCCTTGACCGTTTCGCTCGTCGCGAGATCGGGTCTCTGCCGCACGAACTCGAGGGCGACGTCGAGCGCGCCCTCGGCAGAGCCGATGTGGTTCGCGACATAGGCGAGCGTGAACGTACGGGGATCTTTCACCCAGCAGCCAGGCGTGCCGATGACGCGCTCGTGCGGCACGAAGTGATCTGTGATCTTCACGCCCCAGCTCACGGTCGAACGCATTCCGAGGACGTCCCATTCGTCGACGAGCTGTACGCCGTCGCCGTCACGCGGCACGAGCGCGAAGAGCTGACGCTGCGAAAGCGGTTCCGGTCCCGGCACCGTCGTCCAGATCAAGAAGTAGTCGGCTGCCGGACCGAGCGACGCAAAATGTTTGAAGCAGTTCAGTCGATAGCCGCCTTCGACGGGATGCATTTCGGACTTCATTCCTTCGCCCGCTTTCGCAGTCGGATCGGCCTCGCTGCCTGCCGATGCGATCATCTTGCCGTCCTCGACGACTTCGCGCAAAAATTTCGCGCGCTGCTCGGGCGTGCCGTGCCAAGCGAGGATACCGGTCGCATGGCTATGCACTTGCAAGAGCTGCGACGTCGACGGATCCCATTTTGCCAATACTTCGAGGATTTCGTACCAGTCGGCAAATTTCGTTCCGCGCCAAAAACCGGCGCCACCGTATTCCTCAGGAACGGTGAGGCAGTGCAAGCCGCGCGCTTTCAGCTCCTCGAAATTCGGCGACGGAAATTCCGCGCGATCGTCATACTCGCGCATGCGTTTGCGGAAACCGTCCAGCAGCGGTCGCAGCGCTGCAAGCCGCTCTTGCTGAGTTTGCGGGGCTCGGGGGAACGCGATGGCCATTAATCCTCCACGGGTCGGTCGATGACGGCGAGCGCGTCTGCAAAATGCTCGCGTACGAGCTTCTCCGCGCGTTCACCGTTGCGAGCGCGTAAAGCCGCGACGATTTTGTCGTGCTGGTCTTGCATGCGCGACATCGTCGCGCGATCGTACATTTTGAGGAAGTCGACGTTTAAGAAGTAGTCACGGTACTGTTCGATGAGCCGGATCAAGCGGCTATTACCGGATGCCTTAGCGATCTCGAGGTGCAGCGCGTTGGTGAGCTCGGCATGGAGATGCAGCGCAGCATCGTCTTCTTCTTCTTGGTGCACGCACGCGGCAATCTCGGCGGAAATGCGCTCGATGTTTGCGAGCTGCTCCGTCGAAACGCGCTCGGCGGCGGCACGCGCGGCGTAGCCTTCGAGCACTTGGCGCAGCGTGTAGATTTCGGCGAGCTCCTGTTGAACGTCGCGAACCAGCACGCCGCGTGAGCCACGCACGTCTTCCGCGAGACCTTCGGCAACCAGGCGCGTGAGCGCTTCGCGAACCGGCGTACGGCTGACGCCCAAGCGCGCCGCAACCGCCGTCTCGTAAAGTCGTTCGCCGGCCTTGATCTCGCGCCGCAACAACGCGCGTCGCAGCGCGGCGTACGTGCGATCGGCGACGGATTCTGCCGGCTCGAGCGGCTGCAACGCTTCAGCTTGCATGAAGCCCATAATGGATACAGTATCCATTCCCACGGCCGCCGAAGGAGCCCTGCCCATGATTCAGTATCGCCACCGCCTTGCCGAGGCGGTTCTCAGCCGCCTGAGGACCGAGCTCCCGGGCATTTCTGCCAACTTTGGCGAGGACTTCGAAGCGAGCGACGAGCCCGAAGCGCAGATGTACCGAGGGATCGGCGGCAAGTTCCGCTGGGTCGCGTTCGGATTTGCGCCGTGGCGCTTCTGGGATCTCCACGTCGGCGTCGTCGAGACGGACGACGGGAGGCATAGCTTGGGATTTCACATCAGCGAGCGCGCGAGCGCGGCCTTGATGCCGGAGCTCGAGATGCTCGCAGAGCGGATCGGCTCCGTGGTCATCCACCAAACAATTGCCGTCGAGTATCAGGCGAATCGAACGCCGATTACCGCCGACGATCGCGATTTCAACGACGCCGTCAACGCGGCAATGGACTTATGTCGAGATTTTGCGCGCGTGGCAACACGTGTGGCCGTACCGCCAGGATTCCGCTAGGTTACTGCCAAGCCCGGCGGCTATGACGACGACGACCGAATTGCGCGAATTTCTGACGCTCTCGTATTCCGAGCTCGAAGAGATGAACCTGGAGGCGAAGACGCAGCGCCAAGGCCGAGTGGCGAACGGCAAACTCCAAGAAGATCGGCTCCGGTACCTGAGCGACGAGCCGCGCATCAAAGCCGTTACAGTGCTCTTTAGCGACCTCGAAGGCCGCTTGCACATGCTCGACTACGACAAGAAATTTTTACTCAAGTCGTACGACAATCTGACCTTCGACGGCTCGTCGATTCGCGGATTCACCGAGCAGCGCGAAAGCGATCTGCGGCTCTTCATCGACTGGGGATCGTTCTATTGGGGACCGGCCGACATTTTCGGTGCCGGAAAAGTTCTCGTGTTCGGCGACGTCATCTCGCGCGAAGGCGATCCCTATTCCGCCGACATTCGCGGCATGCTCAAGCTGTTTGCAGCGGACCAATTCAAGAAGAACGGCTATACGC
>JBOHTT010000009.1:0-5962 GCA_050733775.1 Vulcanimicrobiaceae bacterium | reverse complement strand
AGCTGTACCGGCGCGCTGCAGGCCGCAAGCGCCGCTGAGGACTAAAAAGTGACGGTGATGGAGCGAGCGCAGCAGGATCGTGCAAAGGCAACGGCATCGTTGCGAGCTCGGACCGGGGCCCCATGCGACGCATGGGGGGTGTCTTTCGACTACGCTGCGCTACGCTCAGGACAAGCTCCGGCCGGGGCGGAGCGCCTTTAAAATGAAGCCGTTTTACGTCACGACGCCGATCTACTACATCAGCGGCAATCCCCACATCGGTCACGCATACACGGAGATCGCGGCGGACGTAATGGCGCGCACGGCTCGCACCTGCCGCCCGACTTTTTTCCTGACGGGCACGGACGAGCACGGCGGCAAAGTCGCAAACGCGGCGGCAGATGCCGGCATGACGCCGCAAGCGTGGACCGATCGATTGATCGAGCGATGGAAAGATCTCGCAACGACTTTTGAGATCTCGTACGACGACTTCATTCGTACGACGGAACAACGCCATATTTCGGCGTGCATAAAAGTGTTCGAACAGCTCAAGACCAGCGGCGACGTCTATCTCGGCACGTACGAAGGCTGGTACTGCACAAACGACGAGACGTTTTGGCTCGAGTCGGAGCTCATCGAAGGGCGCTGCCCGAATCCCGAATGCCGGCGCGAAGTGCAATGGGTTGCGGAAGAAAATTGGTTCTTCCGTCTCTCGCACTATCGCGATCGTTTGCTCGCGCACTTTCGCGCGAACCCGAATTGGGTGCGACCTCAACGAGTTTACAACGAAATGGTCTCGTTGCTCGAGGAAGGTTTGCACGATCTCTCGATCTCGCGCGCCAATCTCTCGTGGGGGATCCCGCTTCCCAGCGGCGGCGTCATGTACGTGTGGTTCGATGCACTGCTCAACTACATCACCGCACTCGATTGGGAGCACGACGGCAAGGCATTCAAAGAATTCTGGCCGGCGACGGTACAGCTCATCGGCCGCGAAATCGCGCGCTTTCACACGCTGATCTGGCCTGCGACGCTTTGGGCGCTCGGACTGAAGGAGCCGCAGTCGGTGTACGCGCACGGCTGGATCACGGTCGAAGGCGAAAAGATGAGCAAGAGCAAGGGGAACGTGATCGATCCTTTCGAGGTCGCGCAGGAGCTCGGTCCGGATTCGATTCGTTATTTTCTGATGCGTGAAGCGCCGTTCGGCAACGATTTCTCCATCTCGCGCGAGAAGTTTCGGCACCGGCACAACGGCGATCTCGGCAACGATTTGGGCAACTTGCTGCGGCGTTCGCTCGCGATGTTGTCGCGCTATCGCGACGGAATCGTGCCGAACGCCGTCGCTTCTCCCCTCGCGGAGCGCTTTTCCGGTCTCGCCGACGACGTGCAGCAGCGAATATTCGAGCTCGACTTCCGCGGCGCGCTCGATCGCGTCTGGGAGCTCGTGAGCGAGCTCAACCGCTCGATCGAAGAGCGCAAGCCGTGGGTGCTATTCAAGGAAGGCCGCGACGTCGATTTGGACGCGCTGCTCTACGAGTTATGCGAAGGGCTGCGTTGGCTCGCGCTCCTGCTTCATCCGTTCATGCCGCAAAAGATGGAAGCGATGTGGGCGCAGCTGGGTCTCGAGGGCAAACCCGATGGCGCGTGGCGCGACGAGATCGTGTGGGGACGGCTCGCAGCCGGTACCGTCACGAGTTCCGGCGAGGCGCTCTTCCCGCGCACCCTGGAAACGGTCGAAGCACCAGCTTAGTTGTTGTTCTCGTCCGGGAATCGGGCGGGGAAGTACAAGCGCAACAACGGATGCACGGAGATGACGGACCACTGCGCGTCCGTCGGCTGCCAACCCGGTTGCGGTCCCGGAAGCGGAAAGCCGCGCCACTCGTTGATGAACGGATCGGCTTTACGCGGATAGCAAATCGGCCAATACACCGGCCCCGAGTCGAATTTACCGTTGCTGAAATTGATTTCGTAGTCGACGTAATAGCACGTGCCTTTTCGGTCGCCGTCAACCGACGCACGGAACGCTTCGCGCGGCGTGAGAATGCCTTCGCCGTGGCGCAACAGCTCGTTGACGCCTGCGATATCGATGTGGGCTTTTTTCATCGTGCTCGGCGGTCCGGCTTGCTGCGGCACGCGCGTCGGATCGTTCGCAGCTCTTGCCATCGCGATCGTCCGAGCGAATTGGCGTTCCATTTCTTCGAGCTGTGATTGCGTCATTTGCTGCGACGGATTGGCGTGCGGCGCACGAATGTGCGCGGCTCGCGGCAACGGCGGAGCGCGAGGCACGATTCGCGCAATTTCCGTCGGCTTGGCTGCCGGCTCGACCGGCTTCGGCTTCGGCTGCTCGACTTTCGCCACGTGCGGCCGGACTTGCGGTTGCGGCGGGACCGGTTGTGGCTGCGGCGGCGACGGCGGAACGACGCGCGGCCTCGTGCGCTTCTCGATCGTGACGGCAGTCGAGAGCGCTGCAATCTGTTGCTTTTTCGGCAGCTTCACAACTCGCTCGAGCATCTTCGATACCTGCGGATAGCGGTATGCAAAGAATCCGCCGAGGAACAAATGCAAAACGATCGAGATCGCGATTGCTGTCTCGAAAATCCGCCGCCGCTTGGGTTCCTCGGGGACACTAATCAATCAGGCAATTCCATCCAGGCGGACCCTGTGCCGAGCCCCAGCCGTGGGTGGCAAGCTTCTGCAATGGTCGGTCCATCACCAGTCGTCGCTTGTTCTCAGGGTTTTCCAAGCATTTGCTGGAACATGCGCGCGTGATCGACACGCACGCGCACCTGCACGATCGAGCCTTCGACGAAGATCGCGAAGCCGTATTGCTACGCGCGCGTGAAGCCGGCGTCGAGACGATCGTGACCGTCGGATGCGATATCGAGGATAGCCGGCGCGCGATGCTGCTCGCGGACCGTATGATGCAGGCTTGGACGCTCGGCATCCATCCGCACGAAGCGAAGGACGCGCCGGCCGACATCGCGGCCGCGTTTGACGATCTCATTTCCTCCGCGCCCGTCAGGCCCGTTGCCATCGGCGAAACCGGCCTCGACTTCCATTACGATCACAGCCCGCGGGACGTACAACAGCGCGTCATGCTGGCCCAGCTCGCGTACGCGAAATCGCACGATTTCCCCGTCGTGTTTCACCAGCGCGAAGCGTTTGCGACGTTCTTGGAGGTATTGCGCGAGCAGTGGGCAGCCGGTATGCGCGGAATCGTGCACTGCTTCACCGGATCGCCGAGCGAGGCGCGCATCCTGACGCAGGAATTCGGCTTATTTCTGGGCATCGGCGGGGTAGTGACGTTCAAGAATGCCCAGCTGTTGCGGGAAGCCGTTCGCGCCGTCGGCGTCGAGCGGATCGTGCTGGAAACCGATTGCCCGTATTTGGCCCCATTGCCGCGACGTGGCGACCGCAACGAGCCGGCGTTTATGAGTTATACCGTCGATCGCTTGTGCGAGATATTGATCTGCGACCGCGTCGAGCTGCTTGGAATCACCAGCCGCAATGCTCGAGAGGTGCTTTCCTTATGAGCTCGCGAGGCAGCGCCGTGCGCGACATGTTCGCCGCAATTGCGCCGCGCTACGACGCCGCGAATCGGGTGCTGACGGCAGGCGTCGACGAAACGTGGCGTCGCCGCGCAGTACGCGAGCTTGCCGTCCCGGTCGGGGGAAGCATTCTCGATCTGTGCACGGGGACCGGTGACCTTGCGTTCCATCTGGTTCGCACGAATTCCACGGTCAAGGTGACCGCCGTCGACTTTTGCGAGCCGATGCTGGCGAAGGCTCGCGCGCGCGCTCGCGAGGAAGATCCGCGAGGGCGCACCGCATTTATCGAGGCGGACGTGCTTTCGCTGCCTTTCGCCGAGCGCAGCTTCGATGGAGCGACGATGGGATTTTCGATGCGGAACGTCGTCGATATTACCGCTACCTTGCGGGAGATACGCCGCGTGTTGCGACCCGGCGCCCGCTTCGTCAATCTCGACGTTTCAAAGCCAAGGATTCGCGCGGTAAGGAAGGCGTTCGAAATTTACTTCTACGGTTTGGTACCGCTAATAGGTGGCATCGTCGGCGGATCGCGCGCGGCATACCGCTATCTGCCGCAATCGCTGACGAATTATCCGGACGCCGAAGCGCTGGGCGAGCGTTTCGCGACCGCAGGTTTTGTCGACGTCCGCATCGTTCGGCTCGGCATGTGTGCGATCGCAATCCACGTCGGGACGGCACCGTGATCAAGCCGCGCCCTGCCGACGAGCGCGACCTGCACGCACTCGTAGAAGACTTCTTCCGCAGCCGCTTTACGACGGACAACGAGCTCATCACGGAAGCCGTTCGCCGTATGCTCGCGGCCGGCGGAAAGCGGTTGCGCCCGCGCATCACGCTCCTCTCGGTGCAAGCCATGGGCGGGATTCCGTCCGAGCAGCTCGCGCTCGCGGCGTACATGGAGCTGATTCACGTCGCGACGCTGATCCACGACGACGTCGTCGACGGTGCGGCGACGCGGCGCGGCGTTAATGCGACGGCCGTGGATTTCGGAAATCGCATCAGCGTGCTTGCCGGCGACTATCTGTTCGCATGGATCTTCAAGAACGTCACCGCAAACTATCCGCATCCTATTCCGCACATTCTCTCCGCGACGCTTGCGGCGATCTGCGACGGCGAAGTGCTGCAGCTGCGCGCGCTCGCGAATCCGGCGCTGTCGCTGGACGATTATGTAGAGATCGTCGAAAAGAAGACGGCCACGCTCTTTGCTGCGTCGGCGGAATGCGGCGCCATCATCGGCGGCACGTCGCATTTAGCGCCCGGTGTGCGCGCGCTGCGCGACTTCGGTTTGTATTACGGCATCGCGTTCCAAATGATGGACGATTTGCTCGACATGACGGCCGATGAAAGCACGCTCGGGAAACCGGTGGGCACGGATTTACGCGAACGCAAGGCGACGATTCCGGCGATATTGGCGAGAGAAAGCGGCGATACCGCATTTCGCCGGCGGCTCGATGAGTTTTTCGACGCAAAGCTCGACGAAAGGGAAGAGCAAGCGGAGATCGATGCGCTCATCGCGCAAATCGGAGAGCTCGGCGGGTTCGAGCAAACCCTCTCGGCGATCGGACAATACGTGGAGCGGGCGAAGCTGGCCCTCGGCGGGCTGGGGCCCGACAACGACGAGGCTCGGGACGAGCTTGCCTCGCTCGCGGACCGTCTTGCAACTACGGAGAAAAAGCCGAGGTAGTGGCGCTGGGGCGAGGTCGGCGCAGGGGCTTCATGCGAAGCAACGAGGGCGACGGGTAGACCGGCGCCGGAATCTGGAGGTCACAGCAATGTTTGGTAATCCGATGGAGATCGCGCTTATCGTCGGCGCGGCGGTTCTGCTCTTTGGAGCCGACAAGTTGCCGAAGCTCGCGCGCAGCCTCGGAAACGCGAAGAAAGAATTCATGGTGGGACAAGCCGAGGCTGACGTTGCGGCGGAGCGCGCCAAAGAGGACGCGCGCAAAACGGCCGAGACAGAGAAGCCGGCCGGCACCACCACCACGACGACAACTCCGTAATATAGAAGGAAGCAGCCGAAGGGCGGATGTTGTTGGAACGTCCCCGCGCGGCCGAGACTGGCTCGGACCAGGCGGCTGAGTGGGATCAAAAGGAGATGACGTTCACGGAGCACCTTCGGGAGCTCCGTAATCGTCTCATGGTTTGCATCGTCACGATTACCATCGTGGCGGTGTGCATGTTCTATCCGTCGATCTACGTGATCAACTGGATGAAGCGCGAATATTTCCCAGGCATCACGCTGCACGCGTTCGGCCCGGCCGACGCGGTCGGAACGATGTTTCGCTTCTCCTTGTATGCCGCAATCGTGATCGGATTGCCGGTTATCATGTATCAGATCTGGCTCTTCATCGTTCCCGCCGTTCATCCGCGAACGCGAAGAATGGTTTACAAGCTGATCGCGCCTTCTATCGTCTTGGCGGCAGTCGGCATTCTGTTTTGCC
>JBOHTT010000008.1:0-1561 GCA_050733775.1 Vulcanimicrobiaceae bacterium | reverse complement strand
GGTCGGCACCACGCTGGCGAGCGGCGTCGGCAGCTGTTCGGGCGAGACGCTCGGCGAGACGCTCGGTGTGGGGGTCGCGATCTGCGCGCGCGCCGGATAGGCCGTTGTAGCAGCCAAAGCCAGGATCAGGAAGAACGCGACGCTAGGAAACTTTTTCGTATCGAATGACATCCGGACCGACAGACTTGTGAACGGCGCCGCGCGCACGCAGGTGTTCGAGATGCGCCAGGGTTTCCACGAGCGCGAAGCTCCGTTGGCTCGCGGGAAGATCGTCAAAAGTGCTCGCGTTGCGGCGCCACGGCAATTTCGCCGCAATCTGCGTGCCGGTACTGGCTCCATCGAGCGCCGCGAGCACTTGGGCTTCGCGTTCGTCGTGATGCGCGATCAGCTCTTCGATCCGCGCGGGCAAGTCCTCAATTGGCTCGCGATGCGCGGGCAATGCGGACGTCGCGCCTAAGGACGCGACTTTGCGCAACGACGCCAGAAATTTTCCGAGCGGATCGTCATCCGCGTCGCTCCAATAGCCGACGTGCGGTGTGATTTGCGGCAAGACATGATCGCCGCTGATGAGCGAGCGCGCGTCTTCATCATAGAGGCAAACGTGCCCCGGCGTGTGCCCGGGAGTCCAGACGACGGTAAACCTGCGACTGCCGATCGTCAGAACGTCGCCGTCGGCGAGCTCGCGGTCCGGTGCGCGCAGCGTCAACCGTTTTGCCCAGTGGCGGTTTCGATCGTCATCGTCAAAGCCTTCGAGCGACATCCCGTTGCGCTCGAGCCATTTATCGCGTCGAGCGAATTCGGCATCGATATCGCGAAAGCGGGTGTCGAGAATCGTCCAGTCGGCACGATGCATCATCACCTTCGCACCTGCCATCTCCGCGATCGTGCCGGCCATGCCGTAGTGGTCGGTGTGAAAATGCGTCGCGATCACGTCACGGATATCCCCGATCCGCAGACCCATATCACGCAGCGCGCTTTCGAGCGTGCTGAGGACGTCGGGAAGCCCCCAGCCGCAATCGACCAGCGTGTACCCGGCGTCTCCCTCGATCAAATAGGCATTAATATAGCGCAACGCATGGTCGGTCATCGGCAGCCGAATTTGCTCGATACCACCGCCGCGTTTGGTGTGGACGTCGTTCACTTACGTTTTTCCGGCTTCCACCTTTTCGCGCGCGTTTCCGTTGCGGCCATTCACCAGCCGCGCACGCAGCGCGGTTAGCGGACGCAGCGGACGATCCGTCTCCTTCGAGCTGAAGAGCCGAACGACGAAGACGTACAATACCGGAATGACGTAGAGATTCAAGACCGTCGAGAGCACCATTCCGAAAAAGACGACGGTCCCCAGGGAATTGCGCGCGTGGCTCCCGGCGCCTGATGCGAGAACCAAAGGAACGACGGACAGAATGAAGGCGATCGACGTCATCAGGATTGGCCGCAACCGAATCTCGGCAGCGCGTAAACGTCGCTCGGGAACCCTCGCATCCACAAACCGAGCAGTGCGCCCAAAAGCGCGAGCGGGACCGTGAAGAGAATGATGAGCGGCTCGGTAAAACTCTCGTAC
>JBOHTT010000007.1:0-18406 GCA_050733775.1 Vulcanimicrobiaceae bacterium | reverse complement strand
GGTTTTGATGCATGCTGAGGCAGCCGTACGATCTCGTGGTTCTTTGCGTACGCGGCGAAGGTGAAACGGCGCTCGCTTGCATGTGGCGTAAACATGGCGCGAACGGTTTTGTGGCTCGGAGCTTTCGGCTCGCTCCGCTGTACGTTCCCCGTGCTCGCGATTCGCAGAGGTGTCTTGCGGGCAGTCGACCCTTTGCGCAACTGCTTGATCTGGTGCGCGTGGATCCAACGCGCGACCTCTTCCGTGAGAAATGCCGGAACTTCGACGAACTCGACGCCGTACAGCGGCGAACCGTTTCGCGCGTTGCCGGTTTTCTTCAGAACGCGCGCTTTGACAAACAACTGCTCGATGCGGCGTTTCGGCGCGGACTTTCTGACGCGCCGTTCACCAAACGGCGTCATCTCGACAACTTCCTTGGTAGTTTCCGTGCCGTGCGCGTCCGCAGGCAGCGCGAAGGACAGCTCGAGATCGGCTCCGTCTTCGAGTTCATCCGGCAGAAGCAGCATCATGCCGCCGATCGAGAGGTCGCGTGCCTCAGCCTCGAGCGTAACGATCTTGCCTTTGCGCACCGTTTTTACGCCGACGGGAAATTGCACCATCGCGCGATAGGCTTTGCGATCGCGACTGCTCTCGAGATCCGCAAGACCGTCACTTTCGTCGTCTTCGAAGGCTGCAGGCGCGAGGGCCAGGACGGGCCTCGGAAGCTTGCGCCGGTGTAAGCGCTGCAGCTCGCGTGCCAAATGATCTTGTGTGTCTGCGGGCATGTTGAATTCAATTGCGTATTCCGCCGTACGCTTGTCGGCCATGCGAATGTCCGACACGTGGCCGTGAACCACGATCGCTTCACGCGACGGGCCGACCCAGCGGAACGAAACGCCGGTTTGCGGCGGCAGCATCACGCCGGCGCGCAAACGCGCGTCGTACTCGGACATGTCCAGCAAGAACAGCTTGACGTGCTGTTTGAGATCGTCGACGAGTACGGTGATATCCGCGTTGACGTCGAGTCTTAGGGCATCACCGAGGCTGTTTTGTCTGCGCGCGGACTTCCCGCAGCAGCGGGGCGCATTGACGGTCGAAAAAGGTGAACGAAACGTAGGGTGCTCCTCCCGAACGCACTTAAGTGGTCGGCGTTCGGGCACCCGAGGTTTAGACGGGAGCTGCCTCGGCCGGCTTCAGCCCGGCCTCGCACCAGGCGTCGAAGCCGCCTTTCAGGTCGACGATGTCCTCGAAGCCGGCGCGCTGCAAGAGGCTGCAGGCGATCGCGCTGCGGTAGCCGCTCTTGCAGTGCACGGCGATCGGCCGCGTGCGGTCGATGTCGCCGAGCCTGGCGAGCAGGCTGCTGAGGGGCATGTGGCGCGCACCGTCGATGTGGCCGGTCGACCATTCGGCGTCCCGGCGCACGTCGACGATTTGCATGCCGCCCGCGGCAATCGCGGCGGCAAATGCTGCCGGGTCCAGTTGCCGCGTCGTCGCTATGGGCATGCGCGTCGCTTGCCACGCTTCGAATCCGCCGCCGAGATAGCCGCCGATTCGCTCGATGCCGACGCGCGCGAGCCGCATGCGCGATTCTATGGCCTGCTCGGCGTCGCCGGCAATGAGGACGACCTCGCTCTCGAGGCCCAGAATCGTCCCCGCCCACGACGCGAACTGACCGTCGAGGCTGATATTGATGGAGCCCGGGATATGCCCGCGGCTAAACGCTTCGTCATCGCGCGTATCGAGCACAACCGCGCCGCGCTCGAGCGCTGCAAGAAGCTCCTCCGTGGTGAGCGCTTGAAGCTCGCGAAGATCGCTGAGCAGCGGCGCCCCAGCACGGTTGAGCTCGACGTCGGCCGCAAAGTATTTCGGCCTGTCCGGCAGCTCGGCGGTGAGCAGCTCGACGAACGAGGCTTTATCTCGTGCTTGCAGTGCGTAGTTGGTGCGCCGCTCGCGGCCGATTGTCGAGCTGCGGTCCTGGCTCATCGCGCGCCCGCAGAGCGAACCCGCGCCGTGAGCCGGGAAGACTTCGACGTCGTCGGGGAGCGTCAACAGCTTCTCGTGCAAACTGTCGTACAGCATGGCGGCGAGGTCTTTCGGATCGCCACCGAGGTCGGGGCGCCCGACGTCTCCGATAAACAGCGTGTCGCCGGTCATAACGGCGCGCGGCTGCGACGACGCGTCCTCGTCGTGAACGACGATGCTGATGCTCTCGAGCGTGTGCCCGGGCGTTTCCAGAAATTGCAAGCGGCATTTGCCCACGCGAATCTCGTCGCCGTCTCGAACGTCGACGTGCGGGAAGCTCGCGCGCGACCGCGCTCCCAGATAAATTTGCGCTCCGGTAAGGGCGGCAAGCTCGCGGTGCCCCGAAACGAAATCGGCGTGCAAATGCGTTTCGATGACGTAAGCGATCCGGAACCCGCCCTCGCGCGCTTCCTTGAGATAGGGCTCGACGTCGCGTTGCGGATCCACGACCACGGCAACGCCGTCCGAACCGATAAAGTACGAAGCGTGCGCGAGACAGCTCAGGAAGAACTGCTGAAAATGCATGACACCGGGCTTGGCGCAGGCTCGGCAGCCGTCCTGGCTAAAGGCCCGGCATGAAGCGAGAAATTGACGGCGTCGCGGAGTTCGTTCGTCTCGACGCCGAGCGGCGCGCGTATTACGTGCTGCCTGCCGGCAAGCCGCCGTTCCCATGCGTGCTGCTCTTCCCAGAAGCCTTCGGCATCAACGACTACATTCAAAGCGAATGCCGGCGCTTGGGCCAGCTCGGCTATGCCGTCATCGCGCCGGATTTTTTCCGCGGCGAAGTTTACTCATACGACGACATGCCGAAAGTGATGGCAAAGCTGCAAACGTTCACGAAGGACTTTCTCATGGAAGACGTGCGCGCGGCCGTGCGTTTCGCCGAGGATCGCGACGAGATCGAGTCGGAACAACTCGGCGCCGTTGGATTCTGCATGGGCGGGCGTCTCGCGTTCTTGACCGCACTCGAGCTAGGAACGCGAATCGGCGCGGCCGCTTCGTTCTACGGCGGCGGACTCGCCCCCGAAAAACCGCGGTTCTTTGAGCCGCTGGTCGACCGCATTCCGGAGTTGCAGTCGCCGGTGCTGCTGATCTACGGCGCCGAAGACGAAGGAATTGCGCCGAGCGAGCACGCGCGGCTCGCCGAGGCGCTATCGCGTAATAAGAAACGCTATACGCTCACGGTATTCCCGGACGCGGGCCACGGCTTCGCATCGATCGACCGGCCGAGTTATCGCCGCGAAGCTGCGGAAGCGGCGTGGGACTTGACGCTCGAATTTTTTGCGACGCACATGGCTTAGCCGTGTGCGAGCGCGGCGATGCCCACAACCATGAGCGCTGCAGCGCCGGCGCGTTGGGGAGCACGTTGACGCTCTTTGAAAAGCGTAATTCCGAAGATCGTTCCAAAGAGAATGCTCAGCTCGCGCGCCGGCGCGACGTAGCTGACGGGTGTCCACGTCAGCGCCCATAGGACGAGCAGGTACGCGAGCGGCGAGAGAATCGATATGCCGATCGCTTCCATTCTGTTTTGCCGCCATGCCGCCGCAACTTCGTCGCGTCGTTTGATCGCAATCGGCGCCATGAGTATCGTGCGCACCAGATTTCCGCCCCAGTCGTAAAGGATCGGATTGAGTAAGAGCACACTCATTGCGTGTTTGTCCCACAGCGTATACGCCGCAATGAGCACGCCGGTCGAGATGCCGAAAAAAATGGACGGCGTGGTTTGCGGGTCACGCACGCGATGGATCCCCGAAACCAAGAACACTCCGAGGACGATTGCGGCGATGCCGCCCATTGCGACCGGCGAAGGACGTTCGCCGAAGAAGCTTATTGCCGCAATCGATGCGAGCAACGGACCCGTTCCGCGCGCCAGCGGATACACGAGCGACAGATCTCCGCTGCGATACCCTCGCTGCAGCAGAAGAAAATAGATGGTGTGCAGCAGACCGTTTCCGATCATGAAAATGATGTCGACAGTGTCGAACGTGCGCGGATGCCACAGCCAAACGGCCAGCGCGACCGGAAAGTACACGATCGCGGAGACCACGAAATAAAGGAAGACAAACGGGGCGCCCCCGCTCGCACGCTTCGCGAGAAGGTTCCAGGTCGCGTGGAGTACGGCGGCGATCAGGACGAGCGCCAGCGCGAGACTATTCAATTAGAGCAGTCCCCAAAACGTAACGCCTTGGACGAGCAGCGTGGCTGCGAGGGCGATCGCAAACGACCATCCTAATCCCATCGGCACGAGCAGCGCCGCGACGACCGCGAAGAACGTTGAGAACGCAAATAAGCCGGCAACGAACCCACGCATGACTTGCGCCGCTCCTTCGCCGCCGCGCTTCTGATACGCGAAGACGGCAAGAATCGTCCCGATCAGCGGATACGGGCTGAGCAGTCCGGTGACGTGCGGGCCCAGCATGCCGGCGAGCTCCGTCAGGGCAACGACGATCGCCGTCGCAATCGTCATGCGCAGCGGTAAATCCCAACGGGATGGTGTGATTGCCGTCGCCACGGTTTCGGCAACGGATCTCGGCATGAACGTGAGCGCCAGACCGATGCAGAGAAACGCTGCCGGGAATATTGCCGCAAGCGGAAGGACGACGGGACGCAGCGCGACGGTGAAAACGGCGAAGACGACGGTGGCCGCCGCGACCGCGAGCTGCCACGACGCGTGTCGTGCGACGCGAGCGAAGACCAGCGCAAAACAGACTTGCGAGATGCTCGCGAGCAGGATGCCGAGCGCGACTTGCGCTCCAAACTGCGGCCCGTACGTCAGAGCCGTGAAGAACACGACCGGCGCGGACGTGAACGGAATGCCGACGAACCAACCCGCGACCCCCGGACCCCAACGTCTTCCTATAATGGATGCCGTGCCGATGATGGCCGGCGTGGCGGTCAACTTGAGGAGTAGGATGTCCACGCGTATTTAAGCCGCGCCGGCAACGGCGACGTCACGACGAACGGAAGCGCAGCCAGCGGCGCCAGCGACGCGATCAGCATCGCGAGCGTATAACCCGGCCCGAATGCGGCAGAAGCCGTTGCGATCAGCGCGCCGCCGGCGGCACCGAGACTCGTGGCAAAATTGAACGCTCCCATGGCAACGCCACGCGTCTGACGCGAGCTTTTTTCGTAGAAGAGCGCGACGCCGATCGGAATCACCGCCGACCATGCGATGCCCAAACAAGAGCCGGCCACGATGACGGCAAACGGATGCCATGCCAACGCCGCGATGACGCATCCGAGCGATTGAAAGATTGCCGTCGGAATGGCCACGAGCCGCGGTCCGTAGATGTCGACGCACCGTCCCGCCGGATAGCGCAGCAGGATCACGGTCGTCGCCATCGCGGTGAAGAGCAGCGCCGCATTGCCGATGCCGCGGTGATGGAACGTGAGAACGGCGAGAGCGCCGTTGATGCCGCCTTGCAGCTGCGCCCCGACCGAAAAGGCCAAGGCCGGGAGCCACGCCGAGCGCATGAGGATCGTTCGCGAGCGCCGCGGAGAGCGTACGTCGTGACGAGCGGGCAGGAAGAACAGAACAACCAATCCGAGCGCGATCGGAATATCGGCCCAAACGTACTGTCCGCGACCGACGCCGTGCTGCCACAGCCACACCGCCGATGCGGGACCGAGCGCCGTCGCGAGGTTTCCGATGATGCCTAGCGTCGCGATTGAGGACACCAAACGCTCTTCCGGGACGATCTCGCCCGCGTATGCGAATTCGGCCGTGAACAGCGCGACGAATGCAAGGGAGCGCAACGCCATCACCATCGCATTCGATTCCGCACCTTGTGCGAAACCGAGCATTACCATGGAAACCACGATCAGCACGACGGCATAGCGCATCGTCGGCAGCCGTCCGATGCGGTCGGCAAGCAATCCGACGGGCACACTGCCGAACAGCGCCGCGAACATGCCGGCGCCCATCACGAGCGAGACCATCGCACTGGTTTCGCCTTCGTGTGCCAGCGCCAAAGGCAGAGAGCCCATAGGCAAGCTTGCCGCGACGTCAATAAAGAGAAAGGAAACCAGAAGTAACGCCCAGGCCACGATCCTTCTCTTCTACACGCGAGTCCCGGCGCCTGACGTCATCGCAAAATCTTTTCGTGCGCCGACGATACACAGTCCGGCTGCAACCGCACAGAGCCCTGCAACGTCGTAGACGCCGATCTGCTCGTGCAGCCAGAGTGCGCCGAGCAACATCGCCGTCATTGGGCTGAGTGAGAGAAAGGCGGTGACGCTCGACGCTTTCGCATGCCGCAGAGCCCACAACCAAACGAAATAGCCGATGCCGCTGCTGCCGCCGATGAAAACCACGGCTCCCCAGCCGGCAAGCGTGAAATGCAGGCCGCTGTGGAACAGTCCTTCGCCTGCGGCGAGCGGTGCGAGGAAAATCACAGATGCGAGCATCGCGAAAGCACTCACGGCGACGGTTGGATACCGCTGCAGATAGGGGCGGTACAAGACGCTGCACGCGGCGCCGCACAACGCAGCGAGAAGAACCGCAACTTCTCCGATCGAGCTGGCCGATGAGGACCACGATATCTTTTCTGCCATCGTCAGCGCGACGCCGGCAATCGTGAGGACGACGCCGGCGACGGTCTGCACTTGCAGACGTTCTCTGCCTAAGGCTGCCGCTACGAGAATCGTCAGTAGCGGAAAGCTCGAGAAGATCAACGCAGCGCGAGCCGACGGCACCGTTTGCAGACCGAAATTCAGGAGTGCGATCAGTACGCCGAATTGTACGATGCCCAGGGCTGCAATCGGTAAGACGTCTCGGCGCGCGAAGCGCGTCCGCGAGAGGAACACCGCGGCGGGCAAGAGACACAACAAGCCGATCGTGTAGCGCAAGAGCGCGAGAGAGATCGGCCCGACCTGGTCCACGACGAATCGCGTCGCCACGATCGCAGCGCCGACTTGCACGCCGACGAACGCCGACGCTAGGAGAGCGCGAGTTCCCAATATTGGCCGACGAGATCCTGGCCGAAGCTATGGTGCTTCTCCGCCTCGGTGAGTTTGAAGCCGAGGTTCTCGTAAATGTGCCGAGCAGCGTGCAGAATGTCGTTCGTCCACAGCACGATGCTCTTGTAGCGACTGCGCCGGGCGAAGGCGATGCACTCCTCGACGAGCCGCCGGCCGACTCCGAGGCCCCGTGCGTCGGGCTCGACGAGCAATAGCCGCAATTGTGCGACCTCGTCGGTCTTTTTTACGAGAAAAACGCAGCCGGCGTTGCGGCCCGCGCGCTCGGCGATCCAACAGCGCTCCCGTTTAGGATCGAAGTTGCGAAGAAAATTTATCGCGATGTCGCCGACAAAGACTTCAAAGGATTGGTCCCATCCGTACTCTTGCGCGTAGAGCGCAGCGTGACGCGAGATCACCCAGCCGATGTCGCCGGGGTCGGGCGTGCGCAGCAAATACGGCGTCGGCGGCTCGTGCTGCGGTGAGAGCAGCTCTTCGATCTCGCGCATCGCTTCGACGACGCGCTCTTGCTCGGTGGCGCCGAGTCCCTCCAGCAGACCGCGAACCTCGTCACGTTGTCGTTGCTCGATCGGCGCAAACGTTCGGCGGCCGCGCGGACCGAGCGCCAAAATCGCCTGCCGCCCGTCGCTCTTCGAGCGGCGCCGTTGCACCAGCCCGCGTTCTGCGAAGCGGCGCAGGATACGGCTGAGGTAGCCCGCGTCCAGGCCGAGCTCGCGGGACAGCTCAGCGGCCGTCGTCGACGGTCGATGCGCCAGCTCGTAGAGCACGCGTACCTCGCTGAGCGAGAACGAGCTCTGTAAGAAACCTTCGCGTAGCGCGCCGATGCGGGTCGTGTAGAAGCGGTTGAAGCGACGGACCCCATCGATGCGCGCGGCTGCGTCGAGCGGCATGGCTATGTGCCTCCGTCAAGTGCAGTACTTGACTATAGCAACTATTTCCCGCAAGGGCGGTCCCGGGTTGCTTCGGGGAACCGTCTCGGCCTTAGCGAAGCGCCGCGCTACGAAAAACGAAGGAGCAGAAGTCATGACCGCGATCGCGCAACCGGCAAGTCAGGCTGATTTCCGTACTCGTCTCGAGGACACGGTCAAGAATCGCCACAGCAAACAGCATCCGTTCAGCAAAGCTTGGGCGGAGGGCGAGCTAACGAGGCCGCAGTTCGGCGAGTGGGTGCGACAGCATTACCATTACGTCGGCCACTTCTCCGAGTGGCTCGGCACGATGTTCGGAAAGTGCGACGATCAAGAAGTACGCGACTTCTTGCTGCAAAACATGTGGGAAGAAGAGCTGGCCGCGACGCGTCACACGGAGCTTCTGCTGCGTTTCGCCGAAGCGTGCGGAATGCCGCGCGAAGAAGTGATCGAAGCCGAAAAGCGCGGCACGCTGCTGCCGTCGACGGAAGCCTTCGCAGCGTGGTGCAACAATTGCGCGCATACGTTGCCCGTGTGGGAAGCGGCCGCGGCACTCATCGTCGGCCTCGAGTCACAAACGCCCGGCATCTATCAGCGCCAGACACCGGTGCTGGAAGAAAAATACAAGTTCGAAGAGGAAGACCTCGAATTCTTCTACATCCACATCACGTCCGACGCAGTACACGGCGAGCGCGGCTATCAAATCGTCGAGAAATGCGCGGATACTCCCGAGAAGCAAGAGCGCGCGCTATACCTGGTGCGTCGCGCCGCGCAGCATCGCTGGCTGTATATGGACGGCGTCTACCGGAAAGCCGTCCTCGGCGAATGATAACGATACCGCGCATCGTCCTCGAGGACGCGCTGCTGATGATTCGCGCTGCGGAAGCCAAAGCACGGGAAATCGGCGTGGCGGAAACAATTTGCGTTTGCGACGAAGGCGGTAACGTCATCGCGTTGCACCGCATGGATGACGCACGCATCACCGGCGTCGAGATCGCAATCGCAAAGGCCTACACGGCCGCCGGCCACAAACGCGCGACGCATCTCTTCAATAGAGAAGGCGGCCCCGCGATGCCAGGCGGCGAGGCGTTCGGAATTCACGCGATGCACCCGGGCAAATTCGCCATCTTCGTCGGTGGATTTCCCATCGAGCACCAAGGCCGCGTGATCGGCGGCATCGGCGTGAGCGGCGGCAACGGACAGCAAGATACCGCCGTCGGTGAAGCCGGCTTGGAAGCGCTCCGAAAATCGCTGACGTAATCGTCATCGGTGGCGGACCCGCAGGGTTGTCCGCCGCGCTGTTTCTCGCGAAATCGGGCAGGAAAACGGTGGTGATCGACACGGGCCGCACGCTCATCAAGCGCGCCAACCTGCGCAACTATCTCGGCTTCCCCGGAGGCCTGCCCGGTAACGAATTGTTGGCGCGCGGTCGCGAGCAAGTCACGGCATTCGGCGGCGAGATCCTCGATGCTAAAGAGTTCGAGGTCGAAAAGACGGAGCGCGGCTTTCTCGTCAAGTTGCCGGACCGCGAGATCGCGGCGCGCGCGATGATTCTCGCGACCGCCTACGGCGTGGATATCGCCGAGAAGCTCGGCGCCACGCTCGGGCGCGGCGTGCAGGCGCAAGCCATCCGCATGGTCGAGGTCGATCGAGAGGGCCGCACGTCGGTCGAGGGGTTGTGGGCAGCAGGTGTCGTCGCAGGTACGCCCGTGCAAACGATCGTTGCAGCCGGCGACGGCGGGCGCGTTGCGGTAAACTTGCTTTCGCGTTTGCGCGGAAGCCCGTACGTCGACCACGATGTGCTGGAAAGCGTGAAGCGATGAGCGCTACCGCCGATGCGGTTGTCGTCGGCGGCGGCATCATCGGAACGTCGATCGCAGAGCGCCTGCTCCGCCGCGCGCCCTCGTGGCGCGTCGTGTTGCTCGAACGCGAGGAAGCGCCCGGCACCGGTGAGACGCGTTGGGCGACGGGCGGCGTGCGCGCGCAATTCGGAACCGAACCGAACATCCGGCTGACGCTGATCAGCATTCCGATTTTCGAGCGCTTCGCAGAAGAATATGGTCTCGATCCGCACTTCCGCCGGCACGGCTACTTGTTCGTCACCGCCGACGCGCAGCGTCTCGCGATGATGGACGCCGAGATGGCGACGCAGCGCGCGCTGGGCGTCGACACTCAGCGCCTTGCCGCGGACGCTCTGAAAAAAGTCTGCCCGCCGCTGTTTACGGCCGACCTCCTCGGTGGAAATTTCTGCGCTGACGACGGCTCGATCGAACCGGCAACGCTCCTGCAAGGGTACCTCGACGCATTTCGCCGAGGCGGTGGGACCGTCATCACGCAGGCGCCGGTAACGGCATTGTCACGCACCGCGACGACCTGGATTCTGCGGACGCCGAACGCGCAATACGAGACCCCGGTCGTCGTGCTGGCATGCGGCCCGCAAACGCACGCGGTCGCCGCACTCGCGCAACTGGACGTTCCCGCGCGTCCGTACGCGCGCCAAGTATTCGTGGCGCAAGCGATGTCCGACGTGCCGCCGGGAATTCCGCTGACGATCGACATCGACACCGGCTGGTACGTGCACGCTCAACATGCAGAATTGCTGCTCGGCGGAACGGATAAGGACTCACGGCCGGTCGAAGGTGCGGCCGCCGACGTGCAGTGGGATGGCTTCGAGCTGGTGTACCGCGCCGCAACGCATCGCATGCCGGCGCTTGCGGAGGCGCACGTCGTGCGCGCGTATGCAGGTGCGCGGACGCTCACGCCCGACCATCATGCCATTCTCGGTCCCGTGTCCTCGCATCCAGGTTTGTTCCTCGCAGCCGGCCTTTCGGGACACGGAATCATGCACTCGCCCGCGGTGGGGATTTTGCTTGCCGAATGGATAACGGAAGGCGAACCACGAACGTGGGACGCCCGCCCGCTCATGCTCGAGCGCTTTGCCGCCCATGCGGTGCATCACGAAAGCGCCGTTTTTTAGGAGACACGCCGTGCGCCTGATTCTTGCCCTGCTCATCGCTACGTCGCTGCTCGGCTCGTCGGTCGTGGCAGCCGGTGCGGCCGGACCTCCGGTCGAGATCGGACTCGAGATTCCGCTGTCGCCGCCTGGTGACGTGAGCGCCGGTCAACTGATTCGGCGCGGTGCCGAGCTCGGGATCGAATACGTCAACACGCAGATGCACGGCGTGCTGGGCGGGCGCGACGTCGCGCTTGCGGTCGAAGATACGGCCGGCCAACCCGAGCAAGGCGTGGCGGCGTATCGTCGTCTCGTGAGCGAGAAGCACGTCGTCGGCGTTACGGGGTTCTTCCACTCGTCAGTCAACATCGCGGTAAACGAAGTCGCGAAGGATGTCGGAGTTCCCACAATCGCGACGCAAGCGTCTGCCGCCGACATTACGGCAAAGCACTACGATCCCGCGTTTCGCACGCACGCGATCGATCCGGTTCGCGCGGCGGCATTTGTCGAGCTTGCGCAAAAACTCAAGGCGAAGCGCATCGTGATGCTCGCCGAGACGACCGACTATGGCATCGGCAACGCCAATGCGTTCAAAGAGGCAATCAAGGATAAGAAGCTCGACGTTCAATTCAACGCGATCATGTTCGATCACGCGGCGAACGATCTCACGCCGCAGCTGCTTCAAGCGAAGAATCTCAATCCCGATCTCGTCCTGAATTGCGGCGTCGGCGCCCCGTTGGATTTGATGGTGGATCAAGCATCGACGCTCGGGCTCTTGCCCAAGACGCCGATGGCGATTTCGTACGACGCGCCGATCCGTCCGCAATGGTGGAAGCTCCATCCGAAGGACGGCGACGTTTATTTCGTTTCGTATTACTCCCCGCAGCAGAAGCTCAGCGCGCCGGGTCAGTGGTTCGCAAACGCATACCAAAAGAAGTACGGCGAATCGCCGGTGTATTCGGCGCTGCAAGGATTCGGTGACGTCCTCATTCTCGCGGAGGCCGTCGACCGCGCGAAGAGCACGGATTCTAAGAAGATGATTGCTGCGATGGAGCAAGGCTCGTACACGACCTGGTCCGCGATACCGGCAACGTTCCCGCGCGCAAACGGCATCTATTGGCACAACTGGTCGCCGCCGGTTTTGATCCTGCATTACACAGCGGTCGGACAGGATTGGCATCAGGCACCGCTCATCGCGGAAGCGGATAAGGCAGACTAGCACGGAGCTCTTCACCCAGGCGCTCGTCGCCGGGGTCGTCATCGGCGTCCTCTATGCGTTGATGGCGATGGGAATCACGTTCATCTATTCGATCGTGCGGCTCATCAATTGGGCGATGGGCGGCTTTTACATGGTCGGCTCGTACCTGCAGTTCGTCTTGGTAACGATGGTATTCGGCGTCGACCGCTGGTGGATCGCCGTGCCGATTACCGTCGGTATCGTGTTTCTGCTCGGCGCGGTCCTCGAGCCGCTGTTGATTCGCCCAATGTTTTCGCGCGGCATCGAGCGCAAAGACGAATATGCGACCGTCGTGACGATCTCGCTCTTGCTTTTCATGACGGCGGTTGCGAACGGACTCAGCGGACCTTACGAACGCACGCCCGGTTCGAACCTCGGCACCGTCACGCTGGGGCCGCTTCCCGTCGACGGCGCGCGCTTTGCGGCGTTCGTCGTCGCAATCGCCGGTCTCGCGATTTTCTATGCGTTCATTCGCAAGACGTGGCTCGGCATGGCGTTGCGCGCGGCGGCGGACAGTCGCCTCGGCGTGCAGACTGCAGGCGTGGATCTGCAGCGTCTCGACCAATTCGCGTTTGGTGCCGGGGTCGCGCTGGCGGCGCTTGCAGGCGCGCTGTTGGCGCCCGTGTTCCTGGTTTATCCGACCAACGGCGCGCTGACGACGGTGAAGGGCTTTGAGATCATCATCATCGGCGGACTAGGCTCGATTCCCGGCGCACTCGTGGGTGGTCTGTTGCTCGGCATCGCAGAGTCCCTCGGCACGGTCATGCTCGCGCCCGAATATCAAAACGCCTACGGCTTTCTCTTGGTGCTGATCATCTTGCTCATTCGTCCCGTCGGCCTCTTCGGCCGCAGGTTGCGCGAAGTATAGTGGCGCTTCTCGAAACACGAAATCTCTCGAAGTCTTTTGGTGGGTTGCAAGCGACGCGAGACGTTTCGCTCTCCGTCGAACAGGGCGAAGTGCGGGGCTTGATCGGACCGAACGGCGCCGGCAAGACCACCTTTGCAAATGTCATCACGGGCATCTACGCGCCGGATGCGGGCGAAGTGCTTTTGCGCGGGGAGCGGATTGAAGGCAACCGTCCGAACCGGATCGCGAAGCGCGGCATGCTGCGAACGTTTCAGAACACGCGACTGTTCGGAAATCTGTCCGCGCGCCAGAACCTACTCGCCACCTATCATGCGTGGTGCGGGATCGCCGGCGCGGCCCGCGTGTCGCGCGACGGATTCGAACGCGCCGAGCATCTCCTGAATCTGACACGCCTCGGTTCGGTTGCGGATTTGCCGGCGCGCGCGCTCTCCGGCGGGCAACGTGCGTTGCTGCAGCTTGCGACAGGGTTCATGCATCCCGGCCTGGCCGTGTACGTTCTGGACGAACCGTTCGCCGGCATCAACCCGGTCTTCGTCGAAACGATTCTGGAGCTGCTCGAACACAACAAACAGCACCGCGGCGTCGCCTACGTCGTCATCAGCCACGAAATGGAAATCATGCGCCGCATTTGCGATCGCGTCAGCGTCATGATCGACGGCGGGCTCTTCTTCGAAGGAACGCTCGATGAAATTGCAGCGCACGAAGGCGTGATCGACGCCTATCTGGGCCGTGTCGGCTGATCTTTCGGTAAGCGACGTCGTCTCCGGTTACACACCGGGGGTCGACGTCGTGCGCGGTGCGACGCTGCATGCTCGCGCAGGCGCGATCACCGTCGTCATAGGACCGAACGGCGCCGGCAAATCGACGCTGCTCAAGACGATCTTTGGATTCTTGCAACCAACCGGGGGCAACATCGTGCTCGACGGCGCCGACCTCACCGGCCTGCCGCCGCATCGCCGGAAACGTTTGGGCGTCGGTTACATCCCGCAAGAGATCAACATCTTTCCCTCGCTCTCCGTCGAGGAGAATCTCAAGATGGGCGCCTGGATGCTGCGCCGGCAGCGCGGGCTCGTCGCCGAGCGGCTTGCGGAGGTCTACGCGATGTTTCCGGTGCTCGACGAACGCAAGAGCGCGCGTGCGTCGTCACTGTCCGGAGGGCAGGCGCGCATGCTTTCCGTTGCGCGCGAGATGATGACTCGCCCGCGGTTGATGCTCGTCGACGAACCGACGGCGGGACTTGCGCCCGCAATCGTTCCACAGGTCTACGCAGTGCTCACGGAGGCGCGCAAACGCACGAATGCGGCAATCCTGCTGGTCGATCAGAATATCGAGGGCGCGCTGAGTATTGCGGACGACGTTTACCTTTTAGATTTAGGCCGCGTACGCGCGCAAGGGCCGGCCAAGGACTTCACGCTGGAGCGGACGCGGGAGCTGATCAAAGAATGTCTGCGCGGGTAGATCGCACGGTCGCGTTTGGCGCGCTGGCCGCCGTCGCGCTGGCGTTCGTGCCGCTGGCGGCCAACGCGTTCGTGCTGCACATGCTCACGATCGCGTGCTACTTCATCGTCCTTGCGACGTGTTGGAATCTGTTGGCCGGCATGACGGGTCAGTTTTCGCTAGCGACGCAGACGTTTGCCGCGATCGGCGCGTACTCGACGGGCTTGCTGCTGCACTACACGCACGCGCCGATTTGGCTGGGTATCGTCAGTGCGGTCGTCGTCGCCGCGATCTGCGGTCTCGTGCTCGGCGTCTTGGTGTTGCGTCTGCGAACGATTTATCTTGCGATCGCGACCTGGGCATTCGCCGAGACCGTGCATATCACGCTTGGCGCCGCCTATAACATTACGCGGGGAGAGTTGGGGCTGGCGGTGGCGCCGCTGTTTCCAGGATTGGACCCCAAGCCGTATTTCGAAGTCTTCTTGCTGTTGGCCGCGCTGACGACGCTGCTCGCTTGGTGGATCGCCCGATCGCCGCTCGGGACGTTCATGCGTGCGATCAAAGACGATGAACTCCGCGCCGAGAGCATCGGCATCGATACCACGAAAGTGAAGTTGCTCGTTTTCACGTTGACGAGCGCGGTGACGGGATTAGCCGGCGCGTTTTACGCACACTATCTCGTCGTGCTCAGCCCGAATATCGCCGACTTCTCGGTCATCGGGATGATCATCACGATGGTCGTGATCGGCGGACTCGGTACCGTCGCGGCGCCGCTGCTCGGCGCGCCGATCGTCGTCGTGCTGAACGAATCGCTGACCAAATACGGTGAATGGGATCTCGCGATCTTTGCGCTTATCGTGATCCTGCTGATGCGGACGTCGACCGGTGGGATCGTCGAGGCGGCGCGGAGGTTGATACACCAGCCCAGCCGATAAGCGTCGTAACGTCGAACACCGGAAGCCCCGTTGCCTCGCGAACCGCTGCGGCGTACGGCGGCATGTTATGACATTCGAACACAAACGCGCGAATGTCCGGATTCTCTGCGACGAGCCGTTTGGCAACGGCAAGATGATCCCGAAGCGCCTGCTCCGGATCGAATTCCGAGAGATCTTCGCGAATCGTGCGATGAAATGCCGTGCCTTCGAGACCCGCGATGGCGACGCGCGACGAATCGATGCCGGCCGCGGCGAGATGATCCGCGCTGAGCGAAGGACCTTCGAAGGTCATGATGCCGATTTTTGTGTCTGCTGCGAGCGATTGCATAACCCACGGCACTTGTAGAAGGCTCGAGGTCAGCACCGGGACGCGCACCGCGTCCCGCAAGCGATCTTGCAGCAAAACCAAGAAGCCGCAGCTCGTCGTGATCAAATCGACGCTGCGGTTTTCCAAGCGCTGCGCGGCTTCGAGAAAGGGCTCCGCGTAACGGCGTGGATCCCGGCTGCGCACGGCGTCGTCGACGCCGACGCCGCGCGCAGTCTCGAATTCCACGTCGCAGGGCCACGTTGCGGGATTTCCGACGTCGCCCTCGATGCGAGGGAACGTCGTATCGAGCATCAGGATCCCGAGCTTCACCCTGCGTAAGCCCGGCGCAGGACGTCGATGTCGAGCTTTTTCATCTGGAACATCGCTTGCATCGCGCGTTCCGCGCCTTCGTCATCGTCGCCGGCGATGTAGTCGGCGATGCCTTCCGGCACGATTTGCCACGTGATGCCGAACTTGTCCGTCAGCCAGCCGCACTGCACTTCCTTGCCGCCCGCGGTGAGTTTGTTCCAGTAGTAGTCGACTTCGTCTTGCGTTTTGCAGCTCACCATGAGCGAAATGGCCGGCGTGAAGTTGAAGCCTTCTTGCGGTCCGCCGTTGAGCGCGGTGAACTCGTTACCGTCCAGCGCGAACGCGACCGTCATCACGCTGTTTTTTTGGCCGGGCCCCGCGTCGCCGTAGCGGCGGGTGTCGGTGATTCGTGAGTTCTTGAAGACCGAGACGTAGAAATTCGCTGCCTCTTCGGCTTGATTGTCGAACCACAGGAATGGTGAAATCTTACTCATTGAACGAAAGTCCTTTCAGCGATCGATTGAGGCGCGTGCAACGAAGAGTGGTGCGAAGAGCGAGCGATATTGCAACGCGACGACGAACCAAAGCAGCGTTGCAATAAGCCCGGGGAAGATGCCCATCGGCATCATCGTGATGTGGAAGACCAAGATGTTCGGCAGAACGCCGGCGAGCAACAGAAGCGCGATGGGAACGAAGCGGTTTGCGAGCAGCAGCACTGCGGCGACAAACTCGACGCCGTCGACGAACAGCACCCACCGCGATGCGAAGAAGATGTCTTGGAACTGCCCGGCGAGGCCCGGCGGCGCCGGCGGCGGGTTCGCAATAAAGAAGAATCCGCTGGCCCCCGCGACGAGGAACAGCAGACCGAGTAAGATGCGGGAGACCGTTGCGGCTATTCTCATGGACCGGATTCTAGCAAGTACACTTTAGAAAAGCAAGTAGTATTCACAAAAACAATTCCGTATGCTAATATGGAGTCGTGAGCACCCGGTCGTACGGCCAGTTCTGCGGCTTTGCCCGCGCCCTCGAGGTCGTGGGAGAGCGCTGGGCGCTGATGATCATCCGCGATTTGCTGGTCGGCCCCAAACGGTTCAGCGACTTGCATCGCGGTCTCCCCGGCATCCCGACAAACGTTCTTACGCAGCGACTCAAAGAGCTGGAAGAGGGCGGCGTCGTCCAGCGCACCGTGCTCGCGCGCCCCGACCGCGGGGTCGCCTACGAGCTGACGCCGTACGGCCTCGAGCTGCAAGACGTCGTGTTCGCGCTCGGCCGCTGGGGTGCCAAGAATCTCGACGCGCCGCGCGAGGGCGAAACCATCACGGTGGATTCGGTCATTACCGCGATGCGTACGACGTTCACGCCCGAAGCGGCCCGCAACGTGCGAGCAACCTTCGAGCTGCGCATGGGCCCGGTGACCGTCCACGTCGGCGTCGACCATGGAAAGCTCGACGTCGTGCAAGGTCCGGCCAATGGCGCGGATCTCGTTATCGAGGCCGGCTCGCAGCTCAAAGCGCTGATGGCGGGCGAGATGACGCCGGCGGACGCCGTCAAGAGCGGCGCGGTTCGCGTGCACGGCAATCGTCGCTTACTCGCAACGTTCGCGGAAATCTTCCGCGTCGGCAAAAAGCCTGTCCCCACATGATCCAAAGCGCCGACTTCGCAGCAATCTTGAAGCTCAACGCTGCGGACGAGATTTTTCTTGCACCGCTGGATGCGTATGCCTTGCGCGCGCTGCTTCAGCAAGCGTTTCATATTGCGCTTCGCGATCACGGACGGGATGCGTTCTTGATCGCACTGGATCAAAGCGCGGTCTATGGGAGCCCCAACTTTCGGTGGTTCAAGGCGCGCTTTCCGTGCTTCGCGTACGTCGATCGGCTCGTCGTCGCGCCGCACGCGCGCGGCCAGGGCATCGGACGAAATCTCTATGGAGAGCTCTTTGACGTCGCGCGCGCGGCGGGCCACGAAATCGTTGCCTGCGAGGTGAACGTCGATCCGCCTAATCCAACCTCCGACGCGTTCCACGCGGCGCTCGGCTTCGAAGAAATCGGTCGCGCGGCCGTCTATGAGACGAAGACGGTTCGCTATCTGATCAAACGGCTTTAGCGCAGCCTTCCGGATGAAAAACGCGCCGCGTCGACGCGGGATGCTTTGCGAGCATCGCCGGCGGACGGATCGGGCGCGCGCTCAGGTTCCCGCCGCAGTTTGGGCAGACGCCCCCGAGCTTGTGCTCCGCGCAGTCGCGGCAGAACGTGCACTCGTACGTGCAAATCATCGCTTGCGTTGAATCGGGCGGCAAGTCGCGATCGCAGCACTCGCAGCTCGGTCGTAGTTCCAGCATCGCGGTCCCTTCTGCGCGGCTGCAGGCGCGCCTACTGTGACCGCAAAGACGGCGGCATGGCGAACGTGGGTGAATTCGATCGTTGGGTGGACGGGTTTACGGCAGATTGGGCTCGGCAAAATCCGCAGCTCTGCAC
>JBOHTT010000006.1:0-19086 GCA_050733775.1 Vulcanimicrobiaceae bacterium | reverse complement strand
CCCAGAATCCTCGTCGGCTGCCCCGGCACGCTGACTTCCACGCCGCCGGCGTTGCCGACGAGCAGGCGCACGTGCCGGCCGGTGAGCTCGCGATGGGTGCCGGGCGGAAACTCGCCGTCCATCACGGTGTGCCCATCGACGATGGCGCGTAGCCATGAAAGCTGTGTGACGCGGACGTCGACGCCGGTCCCCGTCCATTTCGGCGCGGGAGCTGCCGCGACGGTCGGCCGCGCGGCAGCCGTCGGCGGCAACGTGAACGTCGAGGCGGCGTCAGCCGGTTTCACGGCGACGCTCGCGGTGGGCGGGGCCGTCTTGAGCTGATAGTATCCGTAGCCGACGTAACCCAGCAGCGCTATCGCCAAGAGGCCTGCGAGCCAGGCCCAAATCGACGGGCCCGAACGCGGGCTCGAGATGCCGTCCCGCGGGCCCGGCGTCCACTGCTTATTCGGAGGGGGCGCGGGCAAGGTCCGTCCGAGGGCCTCAATGGCATGGTCGGGGTCGACGCCGAGAAAGCGTGCGTACGTACGAAGAAAACCCTTGACGTATACAGGGGCCCCGATAGCCGGCCAGTCTTCCTCTTCAATCGCCTGCAGATACGTAGAGCGGATATGCAATTGTTCGGCGACGTCTGAGAGCGATAGGCCTCGTGCTTCTCGGGCAACACGAAACTCATCGCCGAGCGAAGGCATTTCGTGAAACTTGGCGCCGCCGGGGGGCATTCCCCCTATAGTATGAGCGCACAGCGGGCGCGTGTGGTCGCCGCAATGAGCGGCGGGGTTGATTCCGCGGTCGCCGCCGGCTTGCTTGCCGAAGCGGGTTACGACGTCATCGGCGTCACGATGCAAATGTACGCCCCGACGAGGCCGTCATACGCAAAATCCTGTTGCGGCGCCGACGATTTTGACGACGCACGCAGGAGCGCGTCGGTGCTCGGTATCCCGCATTACGTCTTGCATTTCGAAGAAACGTTCGAGCGCAACGTCGTCGCACGCTTCGCGCACGACTATCTCACCGGCCGAACCCCGAATCCGTGCGTCGCGTGCAATAATTTCGTAAAGCTCGGAACGTTGCGCAGCTACGCGGATCGGCTCGGCGCCCGTTACGTCGCGACCGGACATTACGCGCGGCTCGAGCACGGCGGCGACGGCGTGCGGCTCTTCCGGGGAACGCCGGCGAAAGATCAGGCCTACGCGCTCGCACAGCTCTCGACGGAGCAGCTACGCGGCCTCATGCTGCCGCTGGGGAGCTTCACGAAAAACGAAACTCGCGCGCATGCGGCGCGGCTCGGTTTGCCGGTGCACGACAAACCTGAGTCCCAAGACATCTGTTTCGTGGAAGGCGGCGATTATCGCGACCTGCTCGCGCAGCGCGGGTACGGCAACGGCACGCCGGGTGAGATTCGGGAACGCAGCGGCGCCGCGATCGGCGTGCATGAGGGCATCGCGCGATACACGGTCGGACAGCGCGCCGGCATCGGCGGTACGGAGTCGCCACGTTACGTCACACGCATCGACGCCGCAACGAACACGATCGTGATCGGCCGCGAAGAAGAGCTCTATTCTTCCGGACTGCTTGCCGACGAGGTGAATTTGATTCGCGCCGGCCGCTTCGACAGAGAAGCGGGCGTGCTCGCGATGATCCGCTATCGCGCGACGCCGGTTCGTGCGAAAGCAACGATCGAAAACGATTTGCTGCGTCTGCGTTTTGACGAGCCCCAACGTGCCGTCGCCCCCGGTCAGTTGGTCGCGGTACTGGCGCTCGATGGGGAAGAAGTCCTCGCCGGCGCGACGATAAGAGAAGCGCTTTAAGCCGTAGCTAACGCGATATCGCTGCGTAAATTCCAGTACGTGTCGCGAATGGCAGGCTTGAAACCGGCGCCGATAATGAGCTCTTCGAGCTGCTTGCGCGTGGCTTCGTTCGTGGAGCCCGCGTCTTTAACGACGCGCTCTTCGAGGATCGTCCCGCCCATGTCGTCGCAGCCGTAAAAGAGTGCGAGCTGGCCCATCTTCAGGCCGGGCGTCAGCCACGATGCCTGCAGATGCGGGACGTTGTCGAGATAGAGCCGCGACAGCGCGAGCACGCGTAAGTACTCGAGGCCGGTCGCCTCTTTGCCGCGCAGCGGCGTCTTCCACGGCACGTAGTACCATGGAATGAACGCCGTGAAGCCGCCGGTCTCGTCTTGCAGCTTGCGGATTACGTCCATATGCTCGATGCGCTCTTCGGCCGTCTCGATCGAGCCGAACATCATCGTTGCGGTCGTCGGCATGCCGAGCTGCTGTGCGTCGCGCATGACGCCGATCCACTCTTCCGGCCGCACCTTACGCGCCGAGATGCGCTTGCGCACGCGCTCGACCAAAATTTCTGCACCTGCACCAGGCAGCGATTTCATGCCCGCCGCACGCAAACGCTCGAGGATTTTTCGCGATGACGTCTGCTCGATGCGGGCGAGGCCCGTGATCTCCGAAACCGAAAGCGAATGCAAGTCGACGTTCGGATAGGTTTCCCGCACGCGCGAGAACAGGCGCTCGAACCACTCGAGGCCCAATTCGGGGTTAACGCCGCCCTGAATCATGATTTGGGTTGCGCCTTGATCTACCGCATGCCGCACGCGCTCGAGCACCTGCTCGTGCGACATCGTATACCCTTCGCCATGTCCTTCTGGACGGAAGAACGCACAGAAGGTACAGTGCACGTTGCAGACGTTCGTATAGTTGATCGTCGTGTCGATCACGTAAGTCACGACGTCCTTTGGATGCAGGCTCATACGGCGCGCGTTCGCGGCGGCACCCAGCTCTGCGAACGGCGCTTCGCGATAGAGCTGCACGCCTTCATCGAAGCTGAGGCGGCCGCCGCCGGCGGCGCGGTCCAGCAAATTAAGAAGCGACATTCACGACCTCGGGACTGCGGAGCACGCCGGGCAACAGACCGACGGCGTCCATCTCGGCGATGAAGCGCGCCAATCCGACGCGCGCCGAGAGATCCAAGTGGAAGTTGAGCGCATCCGTATAGTACTCTTCATAAAAGCCTTCGGGACGCGCCTTGATTTGCTGCGCGCGCGCGACGACCTCGGCGAGATGATCTTCGCCCCATACTTGCGCCTCGGCCAGCGCGGCGACGGCGGCATCGAGCGCCTTGGGCTGGCGCTCGTACGAATCCCGGCGCATCACCCATACCGCAAAGACCATATCGGCTTCGGTCCACTCGTGCCAAAGGTGCGAAAGATCGTAGCAGTGCTCCGGATCGAAACGCTCGCGCGCGTCGATGGCTTGATCTCCGATGACGAGCGTCGGCTGCTGCATCTGCGCTGCGTCCATCGTGTCTTCGGTCGACGCGAAGGCCGCACGCACGCCGTAGCGGCGCTCGAGCAAAATCTGCAAGAGTGCGCGGGCTGTCGCCGATTCCCGCGTCACTGCAATTTCCGCACCGTCGAGCAGATGCGGCGCAGTCGGCGAGACGAGCACGACGGAACGCGCGTAGTCGCGTGCGCCGACACAGGGGCCGTCGATCAGCATGAGCTCGTCGGCATGACGTGCGTAGTACGCGGCACTCATCGGCCCCATGTCGAGGTTTCCGCGAATGACTTCGAGGTTGAGGCGCGTCGGAACGGCGCTGTATAGGGTGCCCGGAAATTCTACGGCACCGGCGTCGAAGGCCGCGTACAGCGGCAGATCGTTCGTGTAGATGATCCGCCCGCAGCGCACGCTGTCAGGCAATTGCGAATTCGCCTTGCGGCGCGTCCTCTGGCTTCCAGTCGTGCGGGAAGGTATCGTACGTGGAGTTGCGCCGCACGGGAATGTAGCCGGCGCCTTCGATCAAGCGACGAAACTCGCGGTCGTCGACGTACTGTCCCGAGCTCGTCCCCGCGCTATGATAGATGCGCTCCTCGTCGGTCGATCCATGCGTGCCGTCCATGTCGTCCGCGCCGAATTGCAGCGCAACCTGGCAAACTTTCAAGCCTTGAATCATCCAGTACGCCTTGATGTGATCGAAGTTGTTCAGCATCAGACGCGCGATCGCAAACATCTTGATGTCGTCAAGGCCCGTGGTCCAACCGCAGTCCGAGAGCTCGTTGCCGTCCGGATGGAACGCGAGCTGGATGAAGGCGTTGAACCCCGGCGAGCGCGCTTGCGATTCGCGCAGGAGAATCAAATGTTCCAGGCGCTCTTCGAGCGTCTCGATCGTGCCGTAGAGCATCGTCGCATTGGAGGCAATACCGACGCGATGCGCTTCTTCATGAATGGCGAGCCAGTCAGCCGTCCCGACTTTATTCGGGCAAACGATCTTACGAAAACGCTCGCTGAAGATCTCGGCGCCGCCACCGTTGATGTTGTCCAGGCCGGCTTCGCGCAGCTTCACCAGCGTGTCGCGATGCGAGAGACGATGCCGCCGCGAGAGATAGTCGATCTCCGCCGCGGTGAACAGCGACAGCTGGGCGTGCGGAATGTTTTCTTTGAAGCGGCGCATCAGCGGCAGCCAGTAGTCCAGTGAGAGCTGACGCGGATCGTGACCGCCGACGATATGGATCTGGTTGAAATTGTTGCCGGTCTCGAAGACTTTGGCGAACACTTCGTCCGCCGACATGCGCACGGCAGCTTCTTCTTTTTCGCCCTTCGCGAACGAGCAGAACCTGCAGTTCGCGTAGCACACGTTCGTCGAATTGATGTAGCGATTGAGCACGTAATAAACGAGCTTGCCGCTCTTGCGCTCCTTTTGGCGTTTCGCCATTCGACCGAGCGAGTGCAAATCGGGCGTACGCCAAAGCGCCGTTCCGTCGTCGAGCGAGAGCGGAATGCCCTCTTCGACTTTGTTCTCGATCGCGCGCAGGGCGGGGTCGGTGCTGGTTGCCGGCATGCTTTGCTCAGTCACTCTGCAAGAGCTCTCTGGGTTCCTCTCAGATGGCCTTCGCTACTACCCTTACCCCAACTATGAGGCGAACAGATTCGTTTGGCCGTCGCCGCCTTTACCCAGCCGCGACGCAATCGTCTCGAGCTCGCCGAGGCTCAGCAGAATGCGGCGCGGTTTCGTGCCTTCGTGTGGTCCGACGACCTTGAGCTCCTCAAGCTGCTTCATAATGCGGACGGCGCGCGGATGGCCGATCGAAAATCGCGTTTGCAGTTGCGCGGTCGACGCAAAGTTCGTTTCGATGATGAACTTCGCAGCCTCATACGCGAGTGGATCGAGATTGCGGCGTTCTTCGTCGTCGCCTAGGGGGACGATCTCCACGTCGACTTTGTTTTCCGGGTTCGCTTGCGCGGACCAATGCGCGACGAGGCGGTTGACCTCGCCCACCGTGATGAGCGCGCCTTGCACGCGCACGGGCTTAGGCGCATCGATCGGCAGATAGAGCATATCGCCGCGACCCAAAAGCCGCTCTGCACCCGGCATGTCCAAGATCGTTCGCGAGTCGATTTGCGAAGAAACCGCAAAGGAGACGCGCGACGGGATGTTCGCTTTGATGATGCCCGTGATGACGTCGACGGATGGGCGCTGCGTTGCAACGACGAGATGGATTCCGGTCGCGCGCGCCAGCTGCGCCAGCCGGCAAATGGACGTTTCGACTTTCGCCGGAGCGACCAGCATGAGGTCCGCGAGCTCGTCGATCACGATGACGACGTACGGCAGCTGCTCGTCAGGATATTTTGCGTTGTATTCTTCGATCTTCCGGACGCCCGCCCGCGCGAAGCGCTCGTAGCGCTCGTCCATTTTCTTCGTCATGTCGAACAGCGCGCCCGCAGCCATGCGCGGATCGGTAACGACGTCGGCAACGAGATGCGGGATGCCGTTGTAGACGATGAGCTCGACGCGCTTCGGATCGATCAGCAGCAGCTGCACTTGTTTGGGCGTTGCCGAGACCAGCAGCGATGCGATAATCGTGTTGAGGCAGACGCTCTTCCCCGAGCCGGTCGCGCCGGCGACGAGCAAGTGCGGCATCTTGCCGAGATCGCCGATGACGGGACGCCCGGTGATGTCTTTTCCGAGTGTCATTGCCAGCGGCGGAACGGTCCCGCGCGACGGCAGCGCCTCGAGGATTTCGCGAACCGCAACGATCGAGACCGTCGCGTTCGGGACCTCGATGCCGACCGCAGACTTGCCCGGAATCGGCGCCTCGATGCGCACGGACGTCGCGGCGAGCGCGAGCGCAATATCGTCTGCGAGCGAGGAGATGCGCGCGATTTTGACGCCACGCTCCGGCTTCAGCTCGTAGCGCGTGATCGCGGGGCCGCGCTCGATGTGCGTGACCTTCGCACCGACGCCAAAACTCGCGAGCGTATCTTCGAGCAGCACGGCACGGCTGGCATCGTCCGATTTTTGCGCCTGCGGCGGATCGAAGATGCCGAGATCGGGAAGGCGATATTCGGCCGGGCCGATCGATTCTGCCGGAACGTACTCGCCGCTTACGGCCTCGGTCTCGTCTTCGTCCTCGGCCTCCTCGTCGTCTTCGTCTTCATCCTCGACGTCTTCTTCATCGACGTCCTCGTCCTCATCGACGATCTCTTCCTCGTCCTCTTCTTCCGGATCGACTTCTTCGTGCAAGACGTGCGGCTCGATCGTGGTCGGCGTCGGCGGCGGCATGACCGTGTCCACGATCGTGTACGACGGAACCGGGACGATCGGTGCGGGTGCTTCTTCCTTTTGATGCACCGTCGCCGGCAAATTGAAGGCTTCGCGCAGCGTCTTCGGACCGGCGACGACCGCCGGAAGCTGCGGACGAATCTCGGCGGGCCCGTGCGCGCGCAGCATGCGCACGACGGTCATGATGCGCGCGATCGTCCACCCGATCGCCCGCTTTAGCGACACGTTCGTCAGCCAGACCGTCAGCGCGAGCGTCGCCAGCACGATCGCAATCGACCCACCGGCATCGCCGAACGCACCGCGCAGCAGTCCCCACAATCCGGAGCCGACGACGCCGCCGAGCGGGCCGTACACGGCACAGACGACCAAAAAATATCCGAGCGCGCCGCCTCCGAGGACGGCAATCATTTGCGGAACGTTGATTTCGAGAAAGACGATCGCGCCGACGAGACCGATCAATACCGGAAAGTAGACGGCAGCTTTCCCAAAGAGCGCGTGCAGCGTCCAAACGGTCAGCGTGCCGATGAGCCCCGCACGCGAGGACGGCAAAGCCAGAGCGATCCCAAAGAAGATCGCGAGCCCCAGGGCTGCGATACCGACAAGCTCGCCGTTTTGGCGGAGCCGCGATCTCGCCGCCGGTTTCCGGCGTACGCGAGACGACATTAACGCCTTTGGTTCGGCAGGCGCGCCAGCCAGCCTTGCCCCGGCCTAGCGCAGCTTGACGTCGAGGGCGTCGCGCAGGCCGTCCCCGAGCAGATTGAAGCCGAGGACGACCAGCGTGATGGCGCTCCCGGGGAAGATCAGCGCCCACGGGGCGGAGAGCCAATAATCGCGCGCGTCGTTGAGCATGGCACCCCATTCCGGTGTGGGCGGCCGCGCGCCGAGACCGAGATAGGAAAGGCCGGCGGCCTCGAGCTCTGCAGTCGCGACGCCGAGCGTTGCCTGCACGAGCAACGGCGCCAACACGTTCGGTAGCACGTGGCGCAGCAAGATTCGGGGAACGAACGCCCCCAGCGCGCGCGCAGCTTCGACGAATTCGACGTCCCGAACGGCGAGCACCGACGAACGGCAAAGGCGCGCGTACTGCGGAATGTAGACGATGCCGACCGAGATCATCAGATTCGTGATGCTCGGGCCCAAAATCGTGGTGATTGCAATCGCCAAGATTATTGACGGAAACGCGAGCATGAGATCCATCGCGCTCATCAGCGCAGCGTCGATCTTGCCGCCCATGTAGCCCGCGACGAGACCTATTGCCGAGCCGGCGCTGATCGCGAGTCCCACAGCCACGAAGCCGATTCGAATCGAGATGCGCGCGCCGTACAAAATGCGCGCGAGCATATCGCGGCCAAGCCTGTCGGTGCCGAAGGGATGCTGCCAGCTCGGCCCCTGCGCGCTCCCGGCGAGATTCTGTGCGAGCGGATCCGCCGGTGAAAGCAGCGGCGCCGAAATCGCGACCACCAGCAGCAAGAGCACGATCGCGAGACCGGCGAGCGCACCGGGATTGCGCCGCAGCCGAATCCAAACGTCGAGACCGTAACTGCGCGAGGGTAAAACCGACTCTACCGCAGCGGCGGTGAGGCTCAAACCTCCATCACGACGGGCACGACGATCGGGCGGCGTTTCGAGCGCGTGTAGATCGCGCGCGAGAGCCCATCGCGAATATTTTCCTTGACGTTATGCACGTCACGAATGCCTTCGGTCGAGCAGCGCGCCAAAATGCCGCGCAGCTCGGTCTTGAGCTCGTCCATCACGCCGTTCGAATCCGGAATGTAAAAAACGCCGCGCGAGATCAAATCCGGCTCGCCGATGATCTTGGCTTCTTCCGCATCGATCGTGACGACGACCATCATGATGCCGTCGCTGCTGAGATGACGGCGATCGCGCAGGACGGCGTCGCCGATGTCACCGACGCCTGAGCCGTCGACGAACACGTTGCCGCCGTACGTCTTGCCGACTTTACCCGACATCTCGTCAGTGAATTGGATGACGTCGCCGTTCTCGCAGATGAAAACGTTCTGGTGCTCGACGCCGGTACGCTCGGCGAGCCTTGCGTGCGTAACGAGCATCCGGTATTCCCCGTGAATCGGGATGAACGTTTCGGGCCGCACGAGATTGAGCATCAAGAGCAGCTCTTCTTGCGAGGCGTGGCCGGAGACGTGACAGGGATGCGACGCGTTCGCGCCGGGCCCGGAGGAGCCGTGATAGACGACCGCTCCCAGACGATAGAGATTGTTGATCGTGCGGCTGACGGCCGTCTCGTTGCCGGGAATCGGCGTTGCGCTCAACACGACCGTATCGCCTGCGACGATTTTCATGCGCGGATGATCGCGCACCGAAAGCCGCGAGAGTCCCGACATCGGCTCGCCTTGCGACCCGGTCGTCATCACGACGATTTGCTCGCGCGGATGGTCGTCGATCTCTTCGATGCGGATACGGTGGCCCGGCGGGATTCGCAAATATCCTAAGTCGCTGGCGAAGTGAACCACGTTTTCCATCGAACGCCCTAGAAACGCGATTTTACGCTCGAACCGCACCACTTGCTCGACGACTTGCTGGATGCGGGGCACGTTGGACGCGAACGATGCGACGATGATCCGCCCGGCCGCGTGCGAGAAAATGTGCGAGAATGCCTCGCCGACGAGCCGCTCGGAAAGGGTGTGACCGGGACGCTCGGCATTGGTACTGTCGGAAAGCATGCAGACGACGCCTTCCTCACCGATGCGCGCGATGGCGCTGAAGTCGGCGGGCTCGCCGTCAACGGGTGTCTGATCGAACTTGAAGTCGCCGGTATGAAATATCGTACCGATCGGCGTGCGCAGCGCGAGCGCGCACGCCCCTGCGACGGAATGCGTCGTGTGAATGAATTGGGCTTCGATTGCGCCGTAGCGCACGACGTCGCCGGGCTTCACGGTAACGAAGGTCGGCTCGCGCGCCGGCTGCTCTCGCAGCTTCGCTCGAATCAAGGCTAGCGTGAGCGACGTGCCGACGATCGGGACGTTCCACTCCCGCAATAAATAAGGAATGCCGCCGATGTGATCTTCGTGCCCGTGCGTGACGAGCACGGCGCGCAGCTTATCGACGCGTTCGCGAAGGTAGCTGAAATCGTTGATGACGATGTCGACGCCGAGCATATCGTCGTCGGGAAACATCAGCCCGCAATCGATGGCTACGAGATCGTCGTTGGTCTCGAGCAGCGTCATGTTGCGGCCGATCTCGCCGCAGCCCCCGAGCGGGATGATGCGCACGTAGGGTTCGGCCGGCGGAGAAGGGACGGTGAATTCGTTCAGGGCCGCTTACCCCTTGCCGAGCGCCGGCAGGGCGTGAAAGCGCGTGTGGAGGCTGGCTGCATGTCGCTGATCGTCCTCGCTATCGTTCTTCTCCAGAGCATTCCCGTCGCCCACCATACGCCTGCGCCGGTGAAAACCCATGCGCCTCCCCGCGCGGCGACGCAAGCGTACGCCGGAAACCTGTTCAGCCGTCGTGCCCTGCACCGGTCGGCGATCATGCTACGTCTGAGGTGGGAGGAACTTCGTCTCGCGCAGCTCGAGCGCGTCCGCGCAGCCATCCAACGGCAAATCCCTATCGACGACCTACTCAAGGATGAGCTGGAGCGAAAATGAAACCTTTCCTCGTTCATGGATGCCACGGGGTCCGTGCGTTGGAGCGGGTTTTCAACGCTCGCCGCTACGCTTATTGCGCCGGAAGAGGCGTTTGCCGCAATCCGTGAGCGTCCGCGGTGGGTGTGGGCGATTGCGGTAACGATCGTTCTGGCATCGCTCGGCAGTTGGCTTGGAACGCCCGCGCTACGTCACATGATCGCCACGACGACCATGATGCAGCTGCAAAGCGATCCGAACATCGCGAGCTTGCCTCCCGATCGCGCGGCCGCCCAAGTGCAAAAGCTCGTCAACGCGGCCGTTGCCTTTGCCAACTTCACATGGTTGTTGTCGATCGTCATCGTCCCTATCACCGTCCTCATAGAAGCCGGGATATTGTTCGGTGTCCGTTCCGCCGTCAGGTCTACTGCCGGTTTCCCGCAGCTCTTTTCCCTCGTGACGCACGTGCAGTTCATCGCATTAGGCATCGGATCGATCGTAGTCGGTGCGGTCGTCGCAGTGCATTCGCCGGAGGTTTACCGCACGCAGTCGGACTTCATCAACTCTATACCGACCGCGGCATGGCTCGCGCCGAACGCGCCGGTGAAACTTGCCACCTTTCTTTCGATGTTCACACCGTTCTCGATTTGGGCAACCGTGATTCTCGCTCTGGGACTGACCGCCGTTGCTGCGTTTCGTCGTCCGGCGGCGTGGATCACTTCAATCGCGCTGCTTTTGGCCAGTGCCATCTGGACCGCAGCGTTTGCAAGCTGAGAGATTCGCACGATGATCGCACTGTATCTTGCGGCGGTCTTGACGCTGGATCTCCCGCATGCGGTCACTTACGCGCTGAAACACGATCCGACGCTTCTCTCGCGCCGCGCAGAAGTCGCGCAAGTCGAGGCTGACTACGTCAAGTTGCACGCCGCCGAGCTGCCCAGCGTCAACGGGCAACTGCAGTCGCAAGTTGCGAAAAGCTACAACATGCCTGGCCAGCTCGCGCAATACGGCGTCTCGCCGACGCCCGAATTCTCGCTCAACACCGCGCAAGTGAGCTCGACCTGGAATCTTTGGAACGGCGGCCTCGCGCAATTGCAGGCGCAGCAGGCGAAGCGCAGGATGGAAGCGGCACGTCTCGATTTGCGACGCGCGGAAGAGCAAAAGACCATCGACATTGCCTCCGCGTACTACGCGCTTGCCGACAAGCGCTTCGCGGTCGCACTCGATCGCGGCGACCGTTTGTATCAGCAAGCGTTGTTGTCGATCGCACAGGTGAACGAGCGCGTCGGACGCGTCGCCGGCGTCGAC
This sequence comes from Vulcanimicrobiaceae bacterium, assembly GCA_050733775.1. Taxonomy (GTDB): domain Bacteria; phylum Vulcanimicrobiota; class Vulcanimicrobiia; order Vulcanimicrobiales; family Vulcanimicrobiaceae; genus JAFAMS01. Next base: position 7,606 of record JBOHTT010000006.1, on the reverse strand, counting down.
GTGCTGCGCGCGCAATCCGCGGAAGCACGCTCTGAAGCAACGCTCGCCACCGACGAGGCGGAGGCCCAAAATTCCGGCGAGGCGCTCGCGCAGCAAATCGGGGCTCCGCTCGAAACCGAATTCACGATTCCGCAGACGCTGCCGGAGCCGGCATTCCCAAGCATACCGCTCGCACAGATGGTCGCAGTAGCCGAAAAGTCTCGGCCAGATATTGCGAGCGCGAGCGCACAGCTCGGCGCGGCGATCGTCGCGAATCGCGCAATCGATAGCGATCTCTTTCCGCAGCTCGCTGTCAACGCAGCGTTCGGCAATCAGTTCTCGCCTACGGCCTACGGTGTCGAGCTCGCCTCGGCGGAGCAAATCAACCCGCTGCTGGCCGCAGCAGGTCTGCCGTTGCAGGCGCTGCCGCCGCGCGGCAATCCCGGCTTTTGGAGCGTTGGCGCAACGGCCACGCTCGGATTTCCCATTGTCGATTGGGGCACGCGCCATTTCGCGCATCGCGCCGCACGCGCGCAAATCGACGCGCTTACAGCCGCATTCGACGGCGCCAAGCGCGCGGTCGAGCTCGACGTCCGCTCCAGCTTTCATACGGCACAAGCTTCTTTCACGTCGCTGGCCTATGCGAAGACCGCCGCGTCCGCCGGTGATGAATCCGCCCGCATCGCGCAGCTGCAATATCGAAGCGGCGTCGTGTCGTTCGCCGACGCGCGTTCGGCGCAGCAGCAAGCGTTGGGAGCGGAAACCGATTTGCAAAATGCCCGCGCGAAGTATCTGTTGTCCCTTTTGAAGCTGCGCATCTCGCTCGGCACCTACGAACCGGCACAAGCGGCGGCGATGAACGGATGAGCCGAACCGCGCGCATCGCCGTTCTCGTCGTGGGGCTCGCAGTCGTGATCGGGCTGGGAGTCCTCGTCGATCGGAGTCGCGCACACGCAATCGCCGTGCGCACCGCGAAAATCGCGTATGGCCGTTTCCAGACGCGCCTTCCGGAGACGGGGCAAATCGAATCGCCGCATCTGGCCATTCTGGCCGCGCGCGTGTCGGGCAATCTCGGCACGCTGCGCGTGAAGCCCGGCCAACACGTCGAAACGGCCGAGCTGCTCGCGACGATCGACAACCCGCAAGTCGAAGAGAATGCGGCAACGGCGGCAGCCGCCTACGAAGCCGCGCGCAGCCGGGCCTTACGTACGATGAAAACGGTTCCGCTGCAAAATGCGGCAGCGGTCGTGCAGGCGCGCGTCGCGCTGCAGCAATCCGAAGAGGACCTTACGGCCGGCGCGCAATCCGGCCTTGGCTACGGCGGAGAAACCGCGAGCGAGCAGATGCTGGCCGCCGATGCAGAAGTGTCGCGAGCCCAAACTGCGCTCGGCGAAGCGCAGCGAGTCGCCGAAGCGAACAAAGAGCTGTACGAGAACAAAGCGATCTCAAAAGACACGCTCGATCAATCGCTCGCGAAACTCTCCGATGCGAAGGTAGCCGCGGACCAAACCGTGCAGCGGCGCCAGATGCTCGGCGAACAGCTCTCACGCAGTCGCGAATATCTGCGCAACCGCGTGCGCGCGCAGCGCGATGCCTTGCGTCAAGCCGAAGCCAACCTGGCGGCGACGCGTCCCGATCTCGCTGCGACGCAAGCCGACGTCGACAAAGCGGCCGAGGAGCTGACGTTTGCGCGCACGCAGCTCGACGCCCTCAAGATTCGTGCCCCGTTTGCCGGAACGGTGCAGAACGTCGCGACGGAGGCGACCGACCCGCTGCGTCCGCTTCAGCCCGGCGACGCAATTACGACAGGTCAAGCGCTCGTGCGCCTCGCCGTGGATTCGCCTTTCATCGTACGCACCAGGGTCGACGAGCAGGACGTCGCCGGTCTCGCAATCGGTCAACGCGCGGTCGTCTCGGGCGAAACCCTAGGCGGCAAGACGCTCGACGGACGCGTCACGACGATTTCGGCATACGCACAAAAATCCGACGACCCAACGAATACGTCGCGTCAAGTGGTAGCCACCGTTGCGCTCGATCGCTCGCTTCCGTTTTTGCGCGACGGCATGACGGTGGACGTCGATATCGTCACCGTCGATCTGCCGCATGCCTTGAGCGTGCCCTCTGAAGCGATTCGACGCGACGCCGGCAACAAGCCGTACGTGTTCGTCGTCGATAACGGGCTCGCGAAGCGTGTCGCCGTTACGCTCGGCACGGCAAACGATTCCTCAACCGTCATCACGAAAGGTCTCGCGGCGGGGGACGTCGTGATCGCAGACCGCAACGGCGCGGTCGCAGCAGGTCTCGCCGTTAAGCCGCTGCCGAGCTCGACGCCCGCACCGTCGTGAGGCGCCTCGCCTCTTATGCCGCGGAAGCGCTCGAGGAAATTTGGCGCAACCGCATGCGCTCGCTCTTGACGATCGTCGGAATGATCGTCGGAACGGCGTCGATCATCGCGGTGATCGGGACGAGCCGCGCCGCACAAGCCGGCATTGCGGCGACGCTGGGCGGCCTCACCGACGCCGGTATTTTCGTCGCCGTCGATCCGCAAGGGGACGATCCGAACGCCTCGCGCATGCAGTTCCGCGATGCGCGCGCAATCGTGGAGCGGAATCCCGAACTCATCAAACAGGTGTATCCGTTCTACGACCGCAGCTTCCGGCTGGATGCGAACGGCGTCTCCTACGACACGATTGCCGTTTCAGGAAGCGGCGACGAGGCACAGCGCCAGCCCCTGAGCGCCGGACGATGGATCGACGACGGCGACGTGCTCGCCGGTGCGCACCTCTGTCTCATCTCGCAAGACCTTGCCGATCGGTTCTTTCATAGTCACGACGTGATCGGTCGTGAAATCCGGGTGCGCGGATCGCGGTTCCGTATCATCGGCGTCTACGCGCGCGGCGCGAATGCGCTGTCCTCAACACTCGCGGGTTCGGAGTACGTCGTGATTCCGTACACGACATTTGCGCAGCTCGCGCCTGGGCCGGTGGACTTGCTCAAATATTACCCACGGCCGGGTGTAGCGAGCCAAGACGCGTCGTCGGCCGTCCTTCATACGCTGAAGCGGCTGCACGGCACGCACGCACAATATCAAGTGCTCGACAACCGTTCCCTTATCGAAAGCTTCGACAGAACGGTCGGCGTCATCGCCAACGGTCTTGCCGCAGTCGGCGCGATCTCTCTTCTGGTAGCCGGCATCGGAATCATGAACGTGATGCTGGTTGCCGTTACGGAACGCACCCACGAGATCGGGCTGCGCAAATCGATTGGCGCATCGAGCCGCGACATCACGCAGCAGTTTCTGCTCGAAGCGCTCTTTCTCTCCGCAATGGGCGGCTTCATCGGCAGCGTGTTAGGGCTCGTCGTTACCGTCGCGTCGTACGCCGCAATTCAGCGGTATATCGGGCCAGCGAGCGTGCCCTATGCAACGATTGCCGTGCTCGCGATCGCGTTCTCCGGTTCGATCGGGCTGATCTTCGGAACGTATCCGGCGCTGCGCGCGGGCAAGTTGGATCCCGCGGCGGCACTCCGCGCATGACGCTGCGCGCAAACGTCGCGGAAGCGCTGAGCGTGCTGCTCGAGCACCGCCTGCGCAGCGCGCTCACAATCCTCGGACTCGTGATCGGCGTCGCCGCGGTAATCGCCATTTTGACCCTCGGCACGGGAACGGCAGGCGCCGTGGCGGGGCTGCTTGGTGGATTGTCGGATCGCGCGTTTACGGTCTTTCCGAATGCCTATCAAGCCGAAGGCTCGCGCGCCGCGCTCCATGCCGCCGACATAGAAAAAATAAAACGAATAGTCCCGAATCTCGTCGCGGCGGTTCCCGCAGGCGGCGTCGCACGCGTGGTGCGTAACGGTCACGCCCACGCGCGCTTGCAGCTTTCCGGCGAAACGGCCGTGCGCTTCACGTCGACGCCGCTGGCGTACGGACGCGCCATCTCGCAGAGCGACATCGACGGAACCGCTCGAGTTTGCGTGCTCTCGGATCGCGCGTACAAACGGCTCTTTCCGGCAGGCGGCAATCCTGTCGGCGAAAGCCTGCGCGTCGGCGACGAGCGATTCGTGATCGCCGGCGTCTACGCGGCGCCGAGCAGCGGCATCATTCCGGTGCAGCTCGTCGCCGACGTTTCGCTGCCCTACACGACCTACGTCCGGGAATACGTCCGCAACAGTCCGGTGTTCGGAGGAAGATTTCTCGTCGGCGATCCGGCACGAATAACGGAAACGGAAGCCGCGACGGTGCGCGCCCTCGTCGCGCTCAAGAAAGGCAACGTCGTCTACCAGACGTTCGATCGCAGGACGTTCACGGCATCGATCGACGCGATCTTCGATGCCATGACGTTTGTCGTCGGCGCCATCGGGGCGGTCGCTCTCGTCGTGGCGGGAATCGGCATCCTCAACATCATGCTGGTCTCTGTGGCCGAACGTACGCACGAGATTGGAATTCGCAAAGCGCTCGGCGCGACGCGCGCGCAGATCCTCGCGCAATTCTTCATCGAAGCTCTCGTCTTAGCCGCAGCCGGCTGCACGATCGGGCTCGTTATCGGGATCGGAATCGGATTGGCCGTGAACGGCTTTTTCCTCGTTCGTCTCTCCGGCATCGTCGCGCCGATTCCGTGGCTTCAATCGGCAGCAGTCGCCGTCGCGTTTGCCGCGCTGGTCGCGCTGGTCTTTGGGACGTATCCCGCATATCGCGCCGCGAGATTGGATCCGATCGAAGCGCTGCGCTATGAGTGAGGCGATCGTTCTCGAGAACGTCTCGAAAACGTACGTCATGGGCAACGTGCAAGTCCCCGCATTGCGCGACGTAAGCGTGCGCGTCGAAAGCGGCGACTACGTTGCGATCATGGGACCGTCGGGCTCCGGAAAATCGACGTTGATGAACGTCATCGGGTGTTTGGATCGTCCGACGTCCGGACGGTATCTGCTCGACAGCGAGGACGTCTCTGCACTCGACGACGACGCGCTTGCCAAGGTGCGGCTGCGCAAGCTCGGCTTCGTCTTCCAAGCGTTCAATTTGCTGCCGCGCGCGAGCGCGCTGCGGAACGTCGCCCTTCCGTTATTCTATGCTGGATTACCGCGCTCGGAACGCGAGGCCGGTGCTCGGGCGCTGCTGGCCGAGGTCGGCCTCTCCGAGCGCGCGCTGCATCGTCCGAGCCAGCTCTCCGGCGGCGAGCAGCAGCGCGTCGCGATCGCACGCGCCTTGGCAAACGACCCAGCAGTTCTTCTGGCGGACGAACCGACCGGCAACCTGGACTCGCACACCAGCGACGAAATCCTCAACGTCTTAGCCAAACTTAATTCGTCAGGCCGCACGATCGTACTCGTGACCCACGACGAAACGGTAGCGCAACGCGCGCGGCGAACGATTCGGCTGCTGGACGGCCGGGTCGTGACCTGATAGGTCCGTAGCAAGCAACTTTTCGCCCGCAATAGCGGTAGTGCGCCCCGGAGGGATACATGCTTCGATCTCGATTCATTGGCACCGCGATCGTTGGATTGGTCGGCGCCATCATCGGAAGCTTCTCGATGATGATCTTTGCAAGCACGCATTTCGCGAACGTTGCGGGCCCAGGCAATACGCCGCCGAATGTCAACGCCGCACCATTGACGGCAACCGCCGGCAGCGACCAGGACCGCATCATCAGCGCGATCAAGCGCGTCAAGGCGTCCGTCGTCGCACTGAACGTTACGGTCAACGGTCAGCAATACGTGCCCGTCGATCCGTTCTCGCAGCTTTTCGGCGGCCCGAACATCGTCCGGCCGCAGCGATTTCATAGCACGGTGTCCGGTTCGGGTTTCGTCTACTCCAAAGACGGCTTGATCGTCACGAATGCGCACGTCGTGACCGGCGGTTTCGCCGGCCAGCCTTCCAAGATCGACGTCGTTTTTGCAAACGGCGAGCATCAAATGGGGCATCTCGTTTCGGCCAACATCGGAACGGATCTGGCGCTCGTGAAGGTCGATGGCTACAAGAATCTTCCGCCGGCGCTCCACTTTGCGGATTCGGATAAGCTCGAGCAAGGTCAATGGGCGATCGCGATCGGCGAGCCGCTCGAGCTCAAGCAAACCGTCACCCTGGGCATCGTCTCCGGCTTCCATCGAGACGAGGTCGCGGGCGGCGAAAGCGGCGCACCCCAGCAGTTCAAAGGTCTGCTGCAGACGTCTGCGCCGATCAATCCCGGAAACTCCGGCGGACCGCTGATCGACATCAATGGCGACGTCATCGGCGTCAACCAACTAACGGCCAACCCGCAGGCGGCGCAGGGAATCGGCTTCGCAATCCCCTCCAATACCGTTCAGCAAGTCGCGCTCGCGCTCACCAAGACACACGGCATCTCGCAAGGCACACACGAGGGCTACATCGGGGTCGGCCTCCAAGCGCTGACCGCCGGCGCGCGCTCGCAGCTCGGCTACAACGGTGAGGCCGGCGTAGTCGTCGCGCAGGTCATCAGCGGCGGCCCGGCCGACCAGGCCGGCCTCGAGCCCGGCGACGTGATCACCGGCGCCAACGGCAAGACCGTCAACTCGCCGCAGGACCTGACCAACGTCATCAAGGGCATCCCGGTCGGCGGGACGGTCAGCCTTCAGGTTTGGAGCGGGGGCTCCAAAAAGCTGGTCTCAGTGAAGACGAGCGAGCGGCCCGCGAACCTGGACTTCACCCCCCAGCAGCAACAGCAACAGCGACAGCAGCAGAACCCGTAACCGAAACTCCTGTGCCAGTAAAACTGTCATAGAAAGTGCACGGAACAATCTTTCGCTTTCTGCGGTAAGATGGCCGTACTCAACTGACCTGGAGTGAGGTAAGCGGCAAGGCCCTCGGGCTGGTCCTCTCGCTCGGAAAGAGGCACAAAACCAACATGGCTAAAGTGGTCGGCATCGACCTCGGCACGACGAATTCCGTCGTAGCCGTTATGGAAGGCGGCCAGCCGGTCGTCATTCCGAACGCGGAAGGCAGCCGCACGACCCCGTCGGTCGTCGCGTTTACGAAGACCGGCGAACGGCTCGTCGGCAAGCTCGCGAAGCGTCAAGCCGTCACCAATCCCGACCGCACGATCGCGTCGATCAAGCGTCAAATGGGGACGGACTTCAAAGTAAAGATCGACGGGAAAGATTATTCGCCGCAAGAGATTTCGGCGATGATTCTGCAAAAGCTCGTCAACGACGCATCGACGTATCTCGGCGAGCGCGTGACGAAAGCCGTCATCACGGTTCCCGCATACTTCAATGACGCGCAGCGGCAGGCGACAAAAGATGCCGGCCGGATCGCGGGACTCGACGTCTTGCGCATCATCAACGAGCCGACCGCAGCTTCGCTCGCATATGGCCTCGAGAAAAAAGGCAACGAGACGATTCTCGTGTGGGACCTCGGCGGCGGAACGTTCGACGTTTCGATCCTTGAGGTCGGCGACGGCGTTTTCGAAGTCAAGGCGACGAACGGCGACACGCGGCTGGGCGGCGACGATTACGACAAACGTGTCGTGGATTGGCTCGTCGGAGAAGTCCGGAAAGATCAAGGCATCGATCTCTCCGGGGATCGACAGGCGATGCAGCGTCTCACGGAAGCGGCCGAAAAGGCGAAGATCGAGCTGAGCTCGATGGTGCAGACGTCGATCAATCTGCCGTTCAT
>JBOHTT010000005.1:0-6534 GCA_050733775.1 Vulcanimicrobiaceae bacterium | reverse complement strand
ATTCACTACGGAATGTCTGGCCCTAACCCCACAATCGGGCCACCGCTATACTTGCGCTGACCCATAAGCGGACCCGAATTTTTTAAGACGAGCGAGGATCTTCGCGAACAGCATGGATCGATCGATTTTAGGCGCCGAAAGCCGCCCAATGCTAACCGGTACCGTCGCGTCCGATACGATGGATGACGCCGCTGCCAACAACCGCACTTCCATCCGGGATCTGTGGCGCACCGTAGTTCGCCGCCGCAACGTGTTCTTTGCGATCCTCATCGCGTTTCCGTTGCTCGTGACGTGGTGCACCCTGATTATCCCGCGTAGCTACTCCACCGTGGCCAAGCTGATGACCGGTCCGGCAGGCCAGACGCAAACTCAGCCGCAGTCCGAGCTACCGGTCTTGAACGAGCTATTGCTCGGCGGCGGGACGCAAACCGCGGAATCGTACGTCGAGCTGCTCCAAGAACGACCCATCGCCGAGGGCGTGATTCAGCAGCTCAATTTGAAAATCTCGCCGGGCGATCTCCTCAAGCACATCGAGGCCGTTCCCGTAATAAACACGTCTGTCATCAATCTGAAAGCATCGTGGTCGGACCCGGTCACGGCCGCACAGATTGCAAACACGACGGCCGATGTGTTCGTCGACCGTGAACGCGATCTCGTGGCGCGCGAAGCAACCAGCGCAATGTCCTATATCGGCAGCCAATTGCCGAAGGCACGTGACGACATGGCAAAGGCTGCGCAAGCGCTTGCGACGTTCCAGCAGGAACATGGCATCGCAGACATCGCCGGTCAAACGAAGACGCAGATCGACGGCCTGGCCGCGCTCGATTCGCAGCTCAGCAAGGCGCAGACCGATGCCGGCCAGGCCCAAGCTCAGCTTCGCAGCGTCCAAGCCGTTCTCAAGACGACACCCCAAACGCTAATCGGAAACAAAAACATCGCGACGAATCCTGTCGTCGATCAGCTTCGCGCGCAGCTCGCGCAAGTCGACGTACAGCTGAAGTCCGCGCAAAGCCAATACACCGATAAGTATCCTGCGGTCATCGCGCTCAAAGAACAAAAGCAAGAGCTCGAACGCCGAATCAACGCGCTGCCGCAGACCGTGAACTCGGCAAATCAGGTTATTCCGAATCCCGTTTACCAGCAATTCCGCGCGGAAGCCGGGACGCTGCAGGGGCAGATCGCCGCGGCCAACGCACTGGCTTCCGGTCTCCGGCAGCAGCGCAAAGACATGGAAACGCGCATGCGTTCGATCCCTGGCGAACAGATGGAATACACGGAGCTGGCGCGCCGAGCCAAGTCGACTGAAGATATCTTCGATGCGCTTCAGAAGAAATATAACGAAGCGGCGATCTCCAAGGATGTCGCGATCAGCGACGTGTCGATCGTCGCACCCGCGAGCCCGATGTCGTACAGCGTTACGCCGGATCTCAAGCTCAACGTGATGGTCTCAATCATTATCGGGCTGTTCCTTGCGCTTCTCGGGGTGGCATTGGTCGAGGTCTTCGACGCTTCACTCAAGGGCGACGAGCGCGAAGTCGAAGAGTCGTATCATCTGCCGGTGCTCGCAACGGTTCCGAGGATCGGCGAGACGAAGCGTTCGGAATCGCTTCCCAAGGGGACCGTTCAGGTTCTGCCGCCGTCTGCCTCCGAAGCGGAGAATAGCGACGCGAAAGTCGGTTGGCTGCGCGCGATGTGGATCGAATCGTTCGTCCGCCTCGTCGCCAACCTCCGATACTCGACGACGCAGCAGCTGCGCACCATCGCGGTGACGAGCCCGTCGGCAAACGACGGAAAGTCGATCGTCGCACTCAACGCGGCGATCGCGATGGCGGAATTCCAACCGCGCGTGCTGCTCGTGGATACCGACCTGCGCCGTCCCTCGCTGCACACTGCGCTCGGGATCGACGATGCACGGCCTGGCGTGACCGACGTTCTCGTCGGACGCGCGACTCTGCAGTCCGCAATCCGCGCAACGCGTCACGCCGGCCTAGACTTCCTCGGCTGCGGTACGACGTCGCCGAATCCGTCGAAGCTGCTGCAGGGCGATTCGTTCCAAGACCTCCTGCAAGAAGCGGCTGCGAACTACTCGATGGTTATCTTCGACACGCCGCCGATGGGCGCAATCTATGACGCCGGCTTAATTGGCGCACGCGTCGACGGTACGGTCATCGTCGCATCGCAAAATCAGACCAACTCTCATGCGATCCGTCGCATCATTCGCGAGCTGTCGCGCATGCGCGGCGTGAACCTGCTGGGTTTGGTCATGAACCGCGTTACCCCGAGTCGTGCTACGCAATCCGACTACATGGATTATCTCGCCAAAACGGGCACGGATCCGGCGGTGTTGACGTCGTGATGAGCCCAAAGCGCCTTGCCGCGGCATGGCGTGCGTTCCGAAATGAAATGCGATTTACGATTGAGCGTGAGCAGTTGCGCGAGAAGTTTCCGCACGTGATCTTCGGCGAAGGCGTGATCATCCGAGCACCCGAGCGGTTCAGCGCCGGCGAACGCTGCTTCATCGATACGCGCGCGTATCTCTCGTGCGGCGGCGGCGACTGGAACGGCAACCGTGGGTACATTCGCCTTGGCCGAAATGCCGAGATCGGACCGTATTGCGTCTTCTGGGGCGCCGGCGGGATCACGATTGGCGACAACGTGCATATAGGAGCCAGCGTCGGCATAACCGCGCATGAAGCGCACCACATTGACCCGCGCATCACGGATCCGATGCGGACGCTCGACTTTACGTTCGATCCGGTCGTGATTGAAGATCACGTCATCATCTGCTCCGGCACGCAGATCATTCCAGGTGTGCGCATCGGTCATCACAGCATGATCGGCGCGGGCGCTGTCGTTATCAGCGACATTCCACCCTACTCCCTCGCCGTCGGCGTTCCGGCAAAGGTCGTCAAGACATGGGAGGAGTCCGGGGACGGCGTGCGTGTCCAACGCGGCGGAAACGGTGCCGCCACAACTCCTGCTCTCGAGAGGTGGGTGCCCTAGGATGTCTACCGGTGCGCGCAATTACGGCGTTTTTGCCTTAGCAATCGGCATCGTTCTCGCCGGAGTTGTTTTGCTGGTTACCGGCATTGCGAACGCCGCGGCAGCGATCGTCGTGGTATTCGGGATCGTACAAGCGATCGTCGTTCGGCCACGCGTGCGTCGCTCGATCGTTGCGGTCGGCGGAACGCCAGTACCAGCGTTGGCAACGATTCGCAGGGCCTCGCTCCCGGATTTTCATTGGGACGTCCTCCTCAATCGGCCTTCCGCAGCGATCGACCTAGAAACCGTCGAGCCGTACGTCCGGGGCAACACGGTTCTCGTGACCGGAGCAGGAGGCTCGATCGGAAGCGAGATCTGCCGGCAAGTATCGAGCCTCGAGCCTAAGTTGCTCGTGCTTCTGGGTCACGGCGAGAACAGCTTGTTCGCGATACAGCAAGAGTTATTGGAAAGGAGCTTTCTCCGCACGAAGATCGTCCTCGCGGATGTCGGCGACATCCAAGCGGTCAGAAACGTGTTTGCGCGATGCCAACCGGACGTCGTCTTGCACGCAGCGGCTCACAAACACGTTCCGATTCTGGAAGAAAACGTCTGCGAAGCGGTCCGCAACAATATATTCGGAACGCACAACGTCGCACTTGCTGCGGCTGCTGCCGGAACGGGCCGCGTCGTTCTGCTCTCGACGGACAAAGCGGTCAACCCCACCAGCGTCATGGGCGCTACCAAGCGTACGTGCGAGTTGATCTGTCAGTCGTTCGCCCACCGTACTCCGACTGAGTTTGTGTCCGTTCGCTTCGGAAACGTGCTTGGAAGCCGCGGAAGCGTATTACCACTCTTCATTCGTCAAATCCGCAACGGTGGCCCGGTCACGATCACGCATCGCGACATGGAGCGCTTCTTCATGACGATACCGGAAGCGGTGTCGCTCGTGTTGCAAGCGATGGTCATGGGCGATGACGGTCAAGTGTTCGTCCTCGACATGGGGAAGCCGCTGCGCATCATCGATGTTGCGCGTCGCGTCATCGAGCTGCACGGGCTGATTCCATATAAAGACATCGACATCGTGGAAATTGGGATGCGTCCGGGAGAACGTCTGCACGAAGAGCTTCTCACCGAAGTCGAAGGCGTGACTCAAACCAGCCACGAGCGTTTGTGGATCGCGCAGCAAGAACGCATCGAATACGACGTGCTCGCAACTGCGATCGCCGATATGGAACGCGCTGTGCGTATTTCGGACGTACAGGCGACCGTCTCGATACTAAAGAGTCTCGTGCCGACGTTCACGCCCGGTGCGCATCTCACACCGCAACAACAACCCGAGACCGAAAAGGTCGACATTATCCACGGCGTTGTTCCGGTTACTAACGGCGCCGCACCACATTTTGCTCCAGCTTCTGCTTAACGGGAACATCCATCCACAATGCAACTTCTTTCGGAAGCCGTCCAACTCGCGCCATCAGATCGTCTTCGCAACCTCATACTCTCGCACGATGCCCTCGTCGGCGTCGTCGGAATCGGCTACGTCGGTCTCCCACTAGCCGTCGAAAAGGCAAAGGCTCGCTTTCAAGTTCTCGGCTTCGACCGCAGTGCGATTAGAGTCGCGCAAGCGAATCAAGCTCTTAACTATATTCGCGACGTTTCCGATGACGATCTTACCAGGGTCGTCGCATCCGGAAAGTTTGCCGCGACGACGGACATGACGCGGCTTGGCAATTGCGATGTCATCGTGATCTGCGTACCGACGCCGCTGACTCCAAATAAAGAGCCCGACATCTCCTATATCTGCAATGTCGTGCACGACATAGCGGGATCGTTGCGACCGGGTCAGCTCATCATCCTGGAAAGCACGACTTACCCCGGCACGACGGAAGAGGTCGTTCTGCCGATCCTACAGCGAAGCGAGCTTGTGTGCGGAAAGGATTTCTTTCTTGCGTTTTCGCCCGAGCGCGTTGACCCAGGAAATAAGAACTACAACACGCACAACACGAACAAGGTCGTCGGTGGCGTTACACCCGCATGCCTCGACGTGGCGGCCACATTCTACGAGCAGACGATCACGGATGTCCTTCGCGTCTCGACGCCGCGCGTAGCCGAGATGACGAAAGTTTTCGAAAACACGTTCCGTGCCGTCAATATCGCGTTGGTCAACGAGATGGCCTTGCTGTGCGATCGCATGGGCATCGACATTTGGGCCGTCATCGATGCGGCCTCGACGAAACCCTTCGGCATCATGCGCTTCGAGCCCGGACCGGGTGTTGGCGGCCATTGCATTCCTCTCGACCCGCACTATTTGTCGTGGAAGGCGCGGCAATACGATTACTACGTGCGCTTCATCGAGCTCGCAGCGCAAGTCAACCAGACGATGCCCTATTTCGTACGAGATCTCGTCGCGAAAGGGCTCAATCGTCACCGCAAGCCCCTCATGGGATCGAAAGTTCTCGTCCTTGGTATGGCCTACAAGAAGGACGTTTCGGATTGGCGCGAGTCGCCGTCGCTCAAGATCGTCGAGCTACTCGAGAGCGAGGGCGCGGAAGTTCGCTATCACGATCCGCACATTCCGAGCTTTGCCGATGACCACGGAAAAGTACGCCGTTCCATACCGCTTACCGACGACTTGCTTGAAAAAGTTGACTGCGTGACGATCGCGACCAACCACTCGTCGTTCGATTACGCTCGAATCGTTGCGAAGGCGAAGCTCGTCGTCGATACCCGCAACGCAACAGCCGGCGTGCCCGATGCGGAAGAAAAGGTCATTCGGCTGTGAGCGGCACCTTTAGGCTCGGAGTTGCGGGTGGGGGAAAGTGGGGCGGCAATCACGTTGCCACCGCGGCATCGATGGGCGTCTTGGGTGCGGTTTGCGATGCCGATGCGGCGCTGCTGGGGAATATCTGGGCGCGTCATCCCGACGCGCGAGTGACCACGCGCTTCGAAGAGCTCTTGACGATGCCCGTCGATGCGGTCGTGATCGCGACTCCCGCGCAGACGCATGCCGCCTTGGCGCTCAAAGCGATCGATGCCGGCAAACACGTCTTCGTCGAGAAACCGCTGGCGCTCACGGTAGAAGACGCGCAAAGCGTCGCCGAGGCAGCGCGCCAACGCGGCGTCAAAGTCTTCGTCGGCCACATCGTGCTGTATCAGAAAGCCGTGCGCAGCGTTCTCGAACGCGTTCGATCGGGATCGATCGGAGAAGTACTTCACGTACGCGCACGGCGCGCCAGCTATGGGCGGCTTCGCTTCGTCGAGGACGTCTGGTGGAGCTTTGCGCCCCACGACCTCTCGACGGTCCTCGAGATCATGGGTGAAGAACCGGTCTCTGCATCTATCGTACGCCACGCCTACGTCACGACCGGAGTCGCCGATTTCGCGTACGCCGACTTTAAGTTTTCGGGCGATCGCAGCGCGCACGTGGAAGTTACATGGCTGGATCCCGGCAAGGGTGCCGCCTTGGACGTGTTTGGAACCAAACGGACGCTCTCGCTCCGTGAGACCGGCGGCAAGTCGAAGCTGCGCATCGTTTCCTGTGGAGCAAAACGC
>JBOHTT010000004.1:0-5223 GCA_050733775.1 Vulcanimicrobiaceae bacterium | reverse complement strand
GATGACGACTATAATGCAGCCATTCTAGACGCTCTGGTTTCGCTGGCACAGCGCGGGCACGCAATCGTAGCGGCAAGCCGGTTTCTTCCCGGCGGCAGCTTGATGAACTGTCCACCCCTTAAAGCGTTCCTCGTACGCGGTGCGTCTTTTGCGCTGCATCACTTCGCCGGCTTGCCTATTCACGACGCGTCGAATGGGTTTCGCTTATTCTCGCGGCGCTTGATCGAGCGGGTGCGAATCCAATCGACCCAGGGGTTCACGTACAGCCTGGAGCTGACGGCTAAGTGCCATCGATTGCGCTGGAATATCGGCGAAGTCCCTGCCCAGTGGATCGAACGAACGCGCGGCAGCAGCCGTTTTCGTGTCCTGAGATGGCTTCCGCACTATCTTCGGTGGTGCGGCTACGTATTTGCGACCACGTACCTCAAGCGCGGACCAGAAACTGTTGTTTGAGATCAGCAAGCGCACGACGGTCTTGCAAACCCCGTGGTTCGCCCTGCGCGCAAAAACGATCGGAGACGGGGGCGAGACGTACTATGCCGTCGAGGGGCCGGACTACGTCTGCGTCCTTGCGCTCACCGACGAACGTCAGATCGTGCTCGTACGCCAATTCCGCCCCGCCGTGGAAGAGTTCACCCTCGAGCTTCCGAGTGGTCTGGTCGACGATGGTGAAAAGCCTCAACTCACGGCTGCACGCGAGTTGAACGAAGAAACCGGTTATCGCGTTCGCAGCCTCGAGCTGATGGGCGAGCTGCGTCCCGATACAGGACGCCTCGAGAACCGATTGTGGTGCTTCTTCGCTCGTGTTGAGCGCGAGCGCGATGAACCGCGAATCGAAAGCGGAGAGCTCGGACTGCAGACGCTCACGATGCCGCTCGACGAATTCCTCGCGACGTGCGGGCGCGAAGGCGGCTGCATCCATGCGCTAAATCTTGCACCCGTCGCGCTGGCCTTGCTGCAAGGACGTCTTAAATGACGATTGCCGGCCGTACGTTCCTCGTGACGGGTGGAACCGGCTTTATCGGCGCCGCGCTCGTTCGGCGACTCGTCGCAATGGGCGGCAAGGTCCGCGTTTTCGACAACAACTCCCGCGGTTCGCCGCGGCGGCTCGGCGATGTCGCGCGGGAGGTCGAAGTCGTCGACGGCGATATCCGCGACGCTGCAGCAGTCTCGGCCGCCGCAGTCGGGGTTGACTGCGTGTGGCATCTTGCATACGTGAACGGGACGCGCTTTTTCTACGAACGCCCGGAGCTCGTGCTCGAAGTAGGCGTGAAAGGGATGTTCAACGTCCTCGATGCGTGCAAACGCCACGGCGTACGAGAACTTGTCCTCGCATCATCCTCTGAAGTTTATCAAACGCCGCCGTCAGTACCGACGGACGAGACTGCACCGCTGTCAATTCCGGATCCGCGCAATCCGCGCTACAGTTATGGGGGCGGCAAGATCATCTCGGAGCTGCTCGCGATCAACTACGGCCGCAAAGACCTCGACCGCGTGCTCATTTTCCGGCCGCACAACGTATACGGCGCAGACATGGGATGGGAGCACGTCATTCCAGAGCTCACACTGCGCCTGCGCAACGCCATCGATGCCGACCCTGCCATTCGCCGGATCGAGCTTCCTATTCAAGGAACCGGCAGCGAAACGCGCGCGTTCGTGCATATCGATGACCTATGCGACGGACTGGCGCTTATCTATGAAAAGGGGGAGCATTTGGAAATCTACCACGTCGGCAACGATGAAGAGGTGACGATCGCGGATCTCGCGCAGCGAATTGGCGCGTGCATGGATCGCGACATCTCGATCGTTCCGGGTCCGCCTGCGGCGGGAGCGACCGCTCGACGTTGTCCGGATATCGCAAAACTGCGTGCACTCGGATACGAGCCACGCCGTCCGCTGGCGGAAGGGCTGCCGCCGGTCGTCGAATGGTACCGCTATGCTAACCCGACCTAGACTCGCCGCCGGAACCGGCTCGAGCGTCCTCGTCGAAACGTGCCAAGTCTGTGATTCAGCGAATTTGCAGTCCGCACTCTTTCTCGGTTTTCTGCCGCCGGTCAATCAGATGCGACCGATTGGGGAACGCCCGAACGAGCAACCGTCGTACCCGGCGGAGTTGCTGTACTGCCCGAACTGCGAGCTCGTACAACTCGGCCTCATCGTCGACCCAGAGATTCTTTTCCCGCTTGATTATCCGTATACGAGCGGGACGACACGCGTGCTGCACGAGAACTTTGCGGATCTCGCCGCGGAAAGTGCGGCGCTGCTGCAACTCGGGTCCGAAGACCTTGTTGTCGACATAGGCTCGAATGACGGCACGCTGCTCTCGAAATTCAAACCTTCGCATCGCGTGCTGGGAATCGAACCCACCGATGCCGGCAAGATCGCCGTCGCAAACGGCATCGAGACCGTGCAAGCGTATTTTACACCCGAGGCCGCTTCCAAGGTACGCGCGTCCCACGGTTCGGCACGCGTCGTCACGGCCGCAAACTGCTTCGCCCACATCGAGAACGTCCACGCGATCGTCGAGGGCATCGTCTCGCTGCTCGCGCCCGACGGCGTCTTCATCAGCGAATCGCACTACCTCATGGCGCTCCTCGACACCGTACAGTACGACACGATCTATCACGAGCATTTGCGCTACTACTCTCTGACGAGTCTCAAGTATCTCTTGGAAATGCACGGCCTGGAGCTGATTCACTCTCGCACTATTCCGAGCCATGGAGGCTCTTTCCGAGCGTATGCGGCACGCAAAGGAACGCGCAACGCACAGCCATCAGTTGCCGCAATGCTAAATAGTGAACGCAAGCGCGGTCCTATGCCGGAGCAGCTGCAAACTCTCAAGCGCCGAACCGCCGCTTCGAAACTCGGCCTTCACGCGCTGATGAACGACATCAAGCGGCGCGGCGAGCGCATCGTCGGCGTCAGCGCGCCGTCACGCGCGAGCACTCTCGCGTCTTACGTCGCGCTCGACGACGGTCTCATTGACTACATCATCGAGATCAAAGGCTCGAAGAAAATCGGGCGTAATCTTCCGGGCACGCTGATTCCCGTCGTTGAGGAGTCACGAGTCTTCCAAGATCAACCAGCGTATCTGCTGTTGCTTTCGTGGCACATCGCTGACGAGCTGATGCCGAAACTCCGCCAGAAGGGATTCAAGGGCAAATTCATCGTGCCGTTGCCCGATCCGAGGATCGCGTAATGGCTTCGCTACCGGCGAGTTACCAGGACCGCACCGTCTGCGTGATCGGCCTGGGCTACGTCGGCCTCACGCTGGCAGCGACGATGGCGGAAGTCGGTTTCACAGTTCTCGGCGTTGAGAAACGTCGCGACATCGTCGAAGCGATTCGCGAGAACCGACCTCATTTCCATGAGCCCGGGATGCGCGAGATTCTCGAGCGGGCTCTGAACAGCGGCTCGCTGGAAGTCAGCACCGAGATTCCAAAGGACTGCGCCGTCGACGTCTTCATTATCACGGTAGGTACGCCACTTAGTGCCGACGGTCACGTAAGGCTGGATATGGTAACCAGTGCCGCGCATGAAGTCTCCGCGCGACTGCGTGAAGGAGCGCTCGTCGTCCTTCGTTCCACCGTCAGACTCGGTGTCACTCGCAATCTCGCAGCACCGATTCTCAACGCGACCGGAAAACAATTCGACCTTGCGTTCTGCCCGGAGCGAACGGTCGAGGGTCAAGCGCTCGCCGAGCTGCGCTGGCTGCCGCAAATCGTCGGCGGCTACGATCACGATTCGGCGGTTCGTGCAGCGCAGCTTTTCCAGTTCATCACGCCGACCGTCATCAAAGTGAGCACGCTGGAAGTCGCCGAAACGATCAAGTTAATCGATAACGTGCAGCGCGACGTCATGTTCGGCTTCTCTAACGAAGTCGCCCGGATCTGCGATGCGTCCGGCGTCAACGCAGGCGAGGTCATTCAAGCCGGCAAGCTGGGGTATCCGCGGACGAATCTCTTCATGCCGGGTCCCGTTGGTGGGCCGTGCCTGTCGAAAGACCCGTATATTCTCATCGAGGGGCTCCGGCCGTTCGGCATCGTTCCCGAGATCGCGCATGCCGCGCGAAAGGGCAACGAACGGCAATTGCTCGAGGCCGCCGACTATGTCGCGGGCATTCTTCAAGAATCTCGCGCACCGGCCAAACCCACGATCGCATTCCTCGGGATCGCGTTCAAAGGCCGTCCTGAAACGGACGACTTACGCGGAACGACCGCGGCACCGATCCTGGAACGCCTAAAGCACGTTTTCCCCGGCGCGAGGTTTCGCGGCTACGATCCGGTCGTCTCGGAGAGCGACATCCAAGCGTTTGGGCTCGAACCATGCGATAGCCTGGAGTCGGCGTTCTCGGGCAGCCATGCCGTGCTGATCCTCAACAATCATCCGCGTCTCTCGTCGATGCCGATCACGCGGCTCGCCCGCGTAATGGCGAATCCCGGATTTATTTACGATCTTTGGAACAATTTCGCCGCAAAAGAGTTATCCTTGCCACCGGGTATCGGCTACGCCGCATTGGGTTGTCACGTCGATGCGGTGCTTCCGAAGGCATCAGCGGCAACCAAAGCTGCGGCTCGCCTCTCGTAGCGACGGTATCAGAGCACAAAGCTCTTCACGCAGCTTCGGTTCAACACTGCGCGCGGCAAAATACAGCACGCGCTGTCCCGCGACTACGGTGATGCGTTCCGGCTTTCCGTAGCGCTGTTCGAGCGCCACATCCTGAAGGAATCCGTTGTAGTCAACGACGGCAACCTGAGACGAGCTGCCGCGCATCGCTCGATCGGCAGTGACGCACCAACCGGCGTCAGCAATCCACGGATAGACGTCGCCCTGATCGGTGATCTGGCAAACGTTGAGCTGGTACCCGGTAACGTAGAGGAGCGGTTTCGCCATCCAGTATTGCGCGAGCACCGCATCCGTTCCGGCGCCGGATAGGTGCGCCGCAATGGGCGCCACACCGGCGTCGATGGAAGTCTCCGCTCCCGCGACGTTCCCAGCTCCCTGCACGTTGATGGCGGCGCTCGCGACGATGACGATTCCTATGCACGCAGCAGACGCTCGGATGCCGAGAGCGTCGTCTTCCGACCACAAGCGCTGCAAGACGACGCCGCAGACGACTAGTGCGGGAATGAGGAACCACGGCAATTCGTAGCGGATCGCCGAATAGTCGACCCAAATCTCCGAGAGAATCGGCGTCACCAGCGATGCCGTGCTCATCAGCGC
>JBOHTT010000003.1:0-3041 GCA_050733775.1 Vulcanimicrobiaceae bacterium | reverse complement strand
GGGAGCGGAGGATCTGCCGCGAGTCGGGCGGATCGCCGAAGGGACCATCTTCGGTGAAGGCGTCGAGCAGACGGTGATCGCTGCGGTGCGCGACGTGCGCCCGATGCTGGTCAATGAAGTAGGCGATCAAGTGCGCGCATGGATGATGGCGCCGCTGCTGATTGCCGGCCGTGAGTTCGGGGCGGTGCTGTGCTATTCGTACTCGCGACACTACGCTGAGAGCGACCTCGAGGCTTTGCGCGACTTGTGCCATCGCGCATCGCTGGCCCTCGAGGTTGCGCAAAGCTTTGCGCGCGAACGCCGGCTGACGCAAACACTACAACGCGCGACGTTGCCACCCAATCTCGCCCGAGTCCCCGGTGCAACGGTCACTTCCATTTACCTCGCCGCAGCGCAAGAAGAGCAAGTCGGCGGCGATTGGTACGACGCGTTTGCGATCGACGATCACCGCGTTATCGCCACGATCGGCGACGTGACCGGTCATGGACTCGAAGCATCGGCCATCATGGTTAAGCTTCGACACGCACTGAACGTCGTGGCGAAGTACGAGACAGATCCCGCCCGCATTCTGGACATCGTCGAAGAAGTCGTCTTGCAACGTTACCCCGAAGCTATTGCGACCGCATTCGTAGCAGTCATCGACACTAAGCTCGGCACGGTGACGTACGCCAATGCCGGTCATCCGCATCCGATACTCCGATTGACTGACGGTTCGACTCGGCAACTTTCGGCTGACGGCCTACCAGTTGGCTTGCGAACGATGCACCGAAGCAAACCAGCACTAACCACGAGTCTCGCGGGCGTCGAGGCGATGGTGTTTTACACTGACGGCTTGGTTGAAGTTACGCGGAACGTGATCGAAGGGCAGCATTGTCTGACAAATGCCCTTTCGTCCGATGCTGTGCCGTATTTGAGCGATCTTGCCGAGTTCGTGAAGTTCTCTTGCCTGCGGGGTTCGCTTCCGGACGACGTTGCCGTGCTTGCAATTAGCTTTTCAAGCGCCGCTCCTTGGAAATTCTCTTCGAGCGATGCCGGCGCTGCGCGGGAAGCCCGCAACGCATTCCGGCAAGCGGTGGGCGAGCGTGGCCTGTCTCCAGACGAAATTCTCGGCGCCGAGTTGATATTCGGTGAGCTGCAGTCGAACGCCGCGCGACATGCGGGCGGAGACGTGCAATTTGCGCTGGAGTGGCGCGACGGGGACCCGGTGCTGCACATGATCGATCGCGGCCCCGGTTACCGCGTCGAGCAGCTCGCTCCCGATATGTTTGCCGAACGCGGGCGCGGGTTGTGGCTCATCGAGCGCATGGGCGGCAAGCTCGATGTCGAGCCCCTTCCCGGGTATGGCAACCACACGCGCGTGACCCTTTCGCGGGCCGGCAAACGAAAGAGCGCTTAACAGAAGCCCGGACCTCAAGGCGCCGCGAGAGGGCCCGCGGCGCTTGTTGCTAATAGCATTTCGCCATGCCGCAAGCGCCGGACCTGACCAAAACACCGCCTCGCCGTGGGCGCGAACTGCTAGGCGGATATGCTTGGTTGGCTCGGCTCGCCGATATCGCCCGTGCGCAACATGCCGGTACCAACGGTAAGTACGTGGCGTACGACGAGCTCACGAAAGAGTGGCTGGACCGATTGGTTTTGAGCCAATCGCATTTCAATGCGGTCGTCGAGATGGGCGCGGATGACGACTTCCTCGTGATGTTTCTCAATCGCCATGTCGATCTCCCACGCCAACAAAAAGTCAATCGCTTCATCCTCGAAGACCACAAGGCCGACCTCGACCAACAAGACACTGAAGAAGGCTACGTTTAAGAAGCGATGCTAACGCGCAAAGAACTTTTGGCCGCGGCTGGAGCCGCGCTTGTTCCCGTCCGCGCCGTCGCAGCGACGACGCCCAAGCGAGGAGGTACGCTCCGCGTTGCGATGGGCAGGGAGTTCATCGGAGCCGATCCGCAAGGCTCGTCATCCGGTGTCGATCGTAATCTCTACACCAGCTTGTACAACGGGCTCGTCGTGCCCGATCAGCAGCTACGCATCGCTCCGGCGCTCGCGACGTCGTGGTCGCAGCCCGATCCAAAAACGTACGTCTTCCAGCTGCGGTCCGGTGTAAAGTTCCATGACGGCACGCCTTTCGATGCCGACGCCGTGAAGTTTAATTTCGACTACATTCTCAATCCGGACAATCACTCGCAGCGCCGGCCTGAGATTGCGATGGTCGATCGCGTCGAAGCGACGTCGCCGACGTCGGTGCGCGTCGTGCTCAAGCAGCCGTTCTCGCCGTTTCTGGCGACTATCGCCGATCGCGCAGGCTACATGGTATCGCCGACCGCGCGCAAGAAATACGGGAAGGATCTCGCGCGCAATCCCGTCGGCACGGGGCCGTTCAAATTTGGCGAGTGGGTGCGCGACGATCACATGCGATTGCGACGCAACGAGGATTACTACGAACGCGGTTTGCCGTATCTCGACGAGATCGTCTACCAGCCGATCACCGATCAATCGGTCGTCTTCACCGATTTGCGAACCGGGAACATCGACTTTGCGTACACGCTCGCCATCGACCCGAAAGATGTGCCCGCAATCAAGCAAACCAAATCGCTCCAAGTCCTCATCGGCCCCGGCGTCGGTTTTGAAGGCTTTTGGTTCAATACCGTAACGGGACCGCTTGCCAATCGCGCGTTGCGCGAAGCATTTTCCCTCGCGCTGGACCGCGAGCAGCTCTTAAAAATCGCGTACTCCGGAGTGGGTGAAATTGCGAACGGTCCGGTACCTCCGAGCCTTTGGGCCTACGACGCGAAAATTCCGATCGTCAGGCGCGACGTCGCGCTTGCGAAGAAGCGCCTCGCCGACGGCGGCAAACCCACCGGATTTCCGCTGACGCTCAAAGCCGAGAGCAACAATCCGCTTCAAGCCAAGATCACGCAGCTGGCACAGGCGCAGCTGCGTGAAGTCGGTATCGAAGCCAACATCGCAACCGTGGACTTTGCCGCCTTGCTCAACGCGTGATCGCGCAACGACTTCGACGCCCTCAGCTTGGGCTGGAG
>JBOHTT010000002.1:0-4310 GCA_050733775.1 Vulcanimicrobiaceae bacterium | reverse complement strand
TACGTCAACGACTTCAACGAGAAAGCGATCGCGCTCTACGAACGCATCGGCTTCGAGCGCGTCGGAGAATTTACGACCTACCTTTTCAACGACTCATAGGATAGCGCACGCGGCGGCGTACCATTTGCGCCTGCTCTTGATAGACGATTACGAAGGCGTGCGAGCCGGCGGCCTTGCACGGAACGCTCGCATCGATGAAGACCTGCACGATGCGCGAGCGCGGATGCGCGCGGTTGAAGTCTTCGAGCAAGCCTTGGTCTTGCGCGGGACCGCAGCCTTGCCACACACCGGTTTCCTGATCGTTGGTGGGAAAGAACGAGCTCTGCGCCTGGTTGACGATGTAGACGCGTGACGGCGACGGCAACGGTGACGGCTGAGGTGAAGCCGTCGGCGTTTGCGCCGAACCGCCGGCTGCACACGCGAGCAACAGCAGCGACGCCGCGATGACGATGCGTTTCATAGCCGACGCTTCTGTCGGCGCAAGGCGACCGCCTGGCCTATGCCGACCGGCCTAGTTGCACTGGACAAAAGCGCAGCTTTGCGCGCCGTCTCGGCCGTTCTGCAAAAACTTGGCGGCCTCTATGCTGATTTTCTGAGAGGTCACAAAGTTTTGAAGGGTGCTGCAAATCGGCGAGTGGCGGTGGCCGCCATGGTCGCGTTTTCTCTTTTGATGTCGGGATGCGGTGGCGGAGGCGGCGGAGCTTCGACGCCGGCCGCTCCCGGTGCGCCGGCTGCGCCCGGTGCGCCGAATACGACACCGGCACCTGGTGCCACGACGCCGGGCCACGGCGCGACGCCAACGCCCGCACCGGGAACGACAACGCCGCCCGGCACGACGCAAGGCAGCACGATGCTGCCGGACACGACGGGACGATTCAGCCTCGCCCAAATGGCCGATGAATACGGCTACAACAACAGTTCGCTAACCGCGAGTCAGATCCAAAGCGAAGCGCCGAACTATGACGCCGTCTGGGCGTCGTTCCAGCCGCAAATTTGGAACGCAGCGCACCCCAATATGATCCTCTCGCAGTACGTCATCCCGTTCGAGGACGACTACCTCATTTCGGGCCACGATCTCACGTGGTGGCAGCAAAACCACCCGGACTGGATCATGTACGCGTGCGACTCGAGCGGGAATCCTACGACTGACAATCCGTGGTCCGGGAGCGGCTTCCCCAACGACGTTCCGCTGAACATCCACAATCCGAGCGTCGTGAGCTACGAGCTCAGCCAAGTCATCCTGCCGTACGTGCAAAGCCACGGGCTGAACGCGATCGCGATCGACCAGGTAACCTTCGACAATTTCTTGCTCGCGCCGAATCCCGAAATCGGGCAACCGCAGCCCATCAGCGGCTACTATTCGTGCGGCTACTACAGCTCGGGCGCGCAGAATCCGAGCAGCTTCGTGCGCGTGTACGGTTCGGCCGGATCGAGTGACTACGGACAAGCCGATCAAACGTTCATCAACGACGAGATCAGCTGGGTGCAAACGGCTTACTCCACGATGCACAGCGCGGGCATCAAGGTGATGATCAATCATCCGCCCGTCGCGGCAACGCCGAGCGGGAACGAGTTGACGCTGCTGCAGTCGGTCGACGGCGTCGTCGACGAGAACGGTTTTAGTCTCTACGGCCAGTACGGGCCGGACAGCCACAATCCGGGCGACTTCTCGAATTCGCTCAGCTGGGTGCAAGCCGTTCAGAACATGGGCAAAGCCGTCTTTCTCACCGACTACTACAACTGCCAGTACGTGCCGGCAAACTGTAGCGCGACGAGCGCGAGCCAGCTCAGCAACTTGGAAGTCGACTGGGCGGCCTCGACGTATGCAATTGCGAACAACGGCGGCTTGGGCTTGTTCGTCGCCCCGCAAGGCGTCGGCGAATACAGCTTTCGCCCCGAGCTCACGACGCGACCGTACGGCGCACCGTGCGGCAGCGCAACGCAGACGAACGGCTTGTACGTGCGGAAGTTCGCAAACGGTCTTGCGATCGTGAACGCCTCGACGTCGAGCCAAAACTACACGCTGCCGAACCACGCCTACACGGACGTCGAGCAAAATGCGCACAACGTCCCCGGTCCGGGAGGCATCCTGAGCCTCGGCGCGGCCGACGGCGCGGTGCTGCTCGTGACGGATGGAAGCAACGGCTGCTCGTAGAGCAGCCGAGCGAGCAAGGAGGCAAGCGGAAGAACGTGACCTTCGACCCTAGGAATTCCGGGTCGGAAGGCCTACGTAAGGGTATAACACCCTGACTCCTATCCCCCAAGGGACACATTGGCCGACTCGATCACGACCCTGACGTTCTCGGATGGCCTCGACATCTCGCGCTATCCGGAATTTCAGCATGCCTTCGCGACCTGTCCCGATGGCGGCTCGAGCGTCATCGTCGATCTCAGTGAAGCGACGTGGGTCGACTCGATTTTCATGACCGAGCTGCTCCTCTTCTATCGGAAGAACCAGAAGCTCAACAGGGGGATGATCGTCGTCGCGCAAGGCGGTGTCGCGCGTATGCTCGCGCTCGCCGGGCTCGACAAGCGCATTCGCATGGTCTCCGATATCGATCACGCGCTCAGGGTGACCCAGGCGGATAGACGACGCGCGCGACGTCACATCGGTCCGCCGTTAAGCCCTCAGAACGGCGACGTCAACAAGACTTCGTAACGCGGCTACGACGATTTCGCTTCGTCGAGCGTCGAAAAGATCGGCACCAACTGATCGAGGTGCGTGATCGTGAAAATCCTCGCGATCGAGGATTTGCCATCGACGACTACGCGTAGCGTTCCCGAGCGTTCCTTCAGCGCGCGGATCAGCACGGCGATGACGCTGCTGTCGACGAAGAGGCACTCGCTGAAATCGACGATGCGATGCGCGGTGTCATCGCTCTCCGCCAGTTTGGCCGCAAGCGAAGGCGAGGCATACAGATCGCATTCGCCGTGCACGCGCACGACGTCGTATCCGTTCTCGAGACTGTGGCCGAGATGAAACTGCGCTGACATCGCTTCTACGCGATCTGCTCGCCGGCGTCGTGCGCGAGCGCTTCGAACGTGCGTAAGGCGGCGGCGACGACCTGATCCATATTCAAGTATTTATACTGCGCCAGGCGCCCGACAAACGTGACGTTCGTCTCTAGTCCCGCCAGCTTGGCGTACCGCGCATAGAGCGCGCGATTGTCGGGCCGGGGGACGGGATAGTACGGCTCCCCGCCCTCTGCCGGATACTCGCGGACGATGGTCGTGCGCGCGTGCGCTTGGCCCGTGAGATGCTTGAATTCGGTCGTGCGCGTGTACGGCACGCGCTCGTCGGGCTCGTTGACGACGGCGACGGGCTGATAGCGCGGACAATCGAGGGTTTCGAATTCGAAGCGCAGCGAGCGATATGGGAGAGGCCCGAAGCGCCGCTCGAAATATTCGTCGATCGGCCCCGTGTACACGATGCGGTCGAATCGCACGCGGTCGGCCGCGTCGACGAAGTCCACGCCGGTCTGCACCTCGATGCGCGGATGATCGAGCATCCGCGCGCACATTGCGGTGTATCCGGCGGCCGGCATCAGCTGAAAGCGATCCGTGAAATAGCGGTCGTCATGATTGAAACGCACCGGAATGCGCCCACAAACGCTCGCGTCGAGCTGACTCGGATCCAGCGACCACTGTTTGCGCGTGTACCCGCGAAAAAACAATTCATACAGCTCGACGCCGATCTTCGAGACGATCGCATCTTCGGAACTGAGCACCCTCTTCGCCGGCTCGGCACGACGGGCAAACTCTTGTGCCGTTTGCATCTCGTCCAGCTCGACACCGTAGAGCGCGCGCAGCGTCGCGGCGCCGATCGGCAGCGGAACGAGCTTGTCTCCGATGCGCGCGAGGACGCGGTGCTCGTAGATTCTCCACGCCGTGAAGCGGCTGAGATAGCCGACGACGTCCGCGCTGTTGGTGTGGAAGATATGCGGGCCGTAACGGTGCACCCGCAAGCCGGCGCGGTCGATCTCGTCGTAAGCGTTGCCTGCGATGTGCGGGCGGCGATCGACGACGAGGACGGATGCATCGAGCTGGGTTGCGAGCCGCTCGGCCACGGTACAACCGGCAAGCCCGGCTCCAACGACGAGGTAATCGTATTTCACGGCGGTCTCGCGCCTTAGACGCGTCTGGTGCTCGAAAGGTTGACCCCCCGGTGGACCTGGACGGCTAAGACCGTCCGGACACCGTGCGTCTCACGCGGCGCAAGCCACAGCCTCTCGGATGCGCGCGATGGATTTGGCAAGCGCCCTTTGCAAACGCCGCGCTCTCCAATGCTGTTCTGAAGCCTATGCACGAAT
>JBOHTT010000001.1:0-18959 GCA_050733775.1 Vulcanimicrobiaceae bacterium | reverse complement strand
CGCCTACTCCATTCAGCGGAAGGGATCGACGCGACCGAAGAAGGTGGCGCAACGTTGAGCGGCTTGCGAGCTTTGCTCGAGCGCGGCGTGACCTTTGACGGGCCCATCGTCTTGTTCAATACCGGCTCTGCGCTCAAATATGGTGCGCGACACAACTAACGCTTCAGGAGAAACTCATCGTGACGACGAGCATTGCGACCAGCCTTTCATCAGCCGAATCCGCTCAAGAGCCAAAGCGCTTACGCGGTGGAGTCATTCTCGCGCAAGCCCTTGCGAAGAAAAAGATCCAACACGTCTTCACACTAAGCGGCGGCTTCATCAATCCCGTGCTCGAGGGGCTTGCAGAATCTGGAATCTCCGTGATGAACACGCCGCACGAGCAGGTAGCGGGCCACCTTGCCGACGCGTGGACTCGTCTTACACGGCAGCCTGCAGTGTGTCTCGTCGGCCCTGAAGGTTTCGCCAATACCGTCCCCGCGATGTTGGAAGCATTTGGAGAGCGATCTCCGGTGATTTTCATCACCGGCTCGAGCACCCTAAAACGGCGAGGCGCGGGCGGCTTCAAAGAAGTCGACGACGTCAGTATCGCACGGCCGTTGATGAAACTTTCGTTGCTCGTTACCGACGGGCATCGCATTCCGGAATTTATCGACAAAGTCTACAGCACCGCCGTCAACGGCACGCCCGGGCCGGTGCACCTGAGCGTTCCCACAGACATTCTCTATTCTTCATATGACGAGAGCGCGGTATGGAGCGAACGTCCTTACGATTACAATCCAAAGCCGCCCCGCCAGGCATGGCCCGACCCCGCCGACCTCGCAAATCTGACAGGATTGGTCAAACGAGCGCAACGGCCGGTGCTGATCGTTGGCAGCGGCGTACAATGGTCGGACGCGCGGAACGAGCTCAGTAACGTGGCAAATCGGCACGGCATCCCGGTTTTGAACGCACCATACCATCCGAAAATCCTCAAAGGCGATGACGCAGCGCTTTTAGGACTTTCCGATGTCCATTTGTATCCGCCGGCAAGCTATGCCATCGAAAACGCTGATCTCGCGATCGTCCTTGGATGTCGCTTCGACAGCATGCTGAACTTCGGGAATCCGCCTTTCTTCCCCAAAGACCTCATCATCGTCACAGTCAACGGCTCGGCCAGCGAGTTGGCTGAGAACCACGGTGCCTCCGTTTCCGTTCTCGGCGATCCTGGCGTCGTGCTCGGCGAACTTGGAAAGCTGCTTTCGCGAGACGGTTACACAGCATCATACGAGTGGCTACGCGCAAACGTTGCTCGCCGCGAAACGTGGATCGCGACGACGCTGCAGACGGTGAGCGCTCAAGAAAAGAAGCTCCCGACCGGCAAAATCCATCCCTTGCGCTTGTCTCTCGTCCTCGCGGATTTGCTCACGCCGAGGGATTGTCTGGTAATCGATGGCGGAGATACCCACTACTGGGCGGAGATTGCACTTCTCGCGACGCGAAAGAAGCTCGATGACGTCTTGCATCCGGGGCCATATAGCTTGCTCGGCTGCGGCGTCCCGCTCGCTCTGGCAGCGAAGATGAAGGAGCATGACAGAAATGTCGTCTTGCTCTCGGGCGATGGGGCCTTTCTCAGTGGCGGCTGGGCGATCGAGGTAGCCTTCGAAGAGAATCTTCCGATTACCGTTGTGGTCGACAACAACGAAGGTCTTGGCTCAATTGCGCAGCAGCAAATTCGTCTCTTTGGAACCACCTTCAAGACAAAGTTTAGAGATATCCCCTTCCACAAGGTCTTCGAGGCCTTGGGTGGCTACGGCGAAGTCGTGGATAAAAGCGAAAATATCGCACCGGCGATCACGCGGGCAATCGCGAGTGGATTGCCGGCTTGCGTCAACGTTCGTTCGGAGAGTATAGCGAGCCCGCTTATAGAAGCACTAACCGATCGGCGAGCGAAGTCTTCCATTGAGTAATGGTCGGTTACATCTCGCCTGAGACGTAAAGGAGCCGTCTATTGCTGCGGACGCCTGTTTGCGGTCTGCTTGGAATTCAGTATCCGATCGCGCTTGGCGGGATGAGCTCGGTGTTCGCACCGGATCTCGTCGCGGCTGTCTCGAACGCGGGCGGCCTCGGTACGCTCGGTTCTACCTACTTAGAGCCGGTGAAAGTGCGCGACGCCTGCGCGACGATTCGCGGCAAGACCGACAAACCGTTCGGTCTGAATTTTCTGATTTTCGAATTCATCGAAGATAATTTTGCTGCCGCATTAGCACAGAAGCCGGCGGTTATGGCGTTAGCGTGGCCGCGACCGGATCAAGATATCGCAACGCTCGTCAATCGTTCGCACGACGCGGGCGCAAAGGTGGCGTTCTTGGTGAGCGGCGTTCCGGAAGCCGTACGCGCTGCCGAAGCCGGCGCCGACGTCATCGTCGCGCAAGGTACCGAAGGCGGCGGCCACGTCGGCTGGCAGGGGACATTTCCGCTTATTCCGATGGTCGTCGACGCCGTCGCGCCCGTGCCGGTAATGGCGGCGGGCGGAATTGCGGACGGTCGCGGCCTTGCTGCCGCGCTCGCACTCGGTGCCGACGGCGTTTTGCTCGGCACGCGCCTTCTCGCGACGGTCGAGTCGCCGATTCACCAGAATTACAAGAACGCGATCGTTGCCAGCGACGGCCACGACACCGTACTCACTGAAATTCCGGACATCGCCGCCGCGTGGCACTGGCCGGGCGCGATGTCGCGCTCGCGGCGGAATCGTTTCATCGAGCGGTGGGCCGGACGCGAATGGGATTTGCGCAAGCATCAAGCCGCCGTGCACGCCGCAGTCAAAGAAGCGCGTCAGCGCGGCGACGTCGACGAAGCGCCGCTTGCGTTTGGGCAGGATGCGGGTCTCATCGACGACATCCCGCCCGCAGCCGAAATCATCGATCGTATGGTACGGCAAGCGCGCCAGATACTCGAGATCAAGCTCCAGCGCTACCTTTAGAGCGGAGGGCGTCGCCTCGATGCGGCGGTGGTGGCGATCCCAAACAATGCCGGCACCGCATTGGCCGGAGCGACACCGGAACCATCGTTTGTGAGAACGATGATGTCGAGACCGTCGTTTGGAAACGTCGCGTTCATCGTTTGATAGCCGCCAAGCGCACCGTCGTGCCAAATGAACACATGTCCGTTCAAATTGCTAACGATCCACCCGTCAGCGTAAGTGCCAAATGGCTGCGGAAACGGACCGGGCGCGAACATTTGCGTCAGCGACGTTTGGTTGAAGATACCGGGTGTCCGGACGGCCTCATCCCATTTTTCAATGTCGGATACGGTCGACGTGAGTCCACCGGGTCCGGCGAGCCAGGTGAGGTTCCATTGATAAATGCGCTTCGGTCCCATCCCAAGATCGGCGTAACCCAATGCAAAGTCGGTCGCACCAATCGGCGGATAACCCTGTTGAGTATGCGTCATTCCGAGCGGACCAAAGATTCGTTGCTGCAAAAACGTTCCCAACGGCTGGCCGCTCACCATTGCCACGATCATTCCGAGCAGAAGATAGTTCGTATTGCTATACTCGTATTTCGTGCCTGGCGTGAAGTCGAGCTGGAACGCCGCGAGCTTACTGACGACGACTTGATAGTTTGTCTGCCCGCTCGCCATAAAAGCCTGGTACGCGCTGGTGAAGTCCGGGTAGACGCCAAACGTATTATAATCAACAAATCCGCTACTATGTTGCAGCAAATTCAGAAGCGTCATTCCGGTTGCACTGGGCAGCGTTGGAAAGTACTTGGAAACAGGGTCTGAGATCGACAGCGCACCGTCTTGTTGCAAGAGCAAAATGGCGCCCGCGGTGAACTCCTTGCTGAGCGACGCCAGACAGAAAACCGTGTCGACGTCAGGCGCAGCCATAACGCGCGGCAAGTTCAGCAGCGTATCGGGCTGCGGTGTCCCCCAAATGTTCGTACCGTAAAAAATATCCGGCATGCCGCGATCGCGAAAGCCGTACCCGTTGACGTACACCGGCACACCGTTGCGATAGATCGCGAGCTCGACTCCCCATCCGCCGGAGTAGTCCTGGTTGATGATTGCGTCGTAGAGCGAAGCCTGTTGGGCGCGTGACGGCGCCGATGGTGTCGACGCGCCGCCACCGCATCCGGTCCACGCCAGGACCGCTGACAGGAAGAGCGCACGGCCCAACGGATTCATGCGCCGCCGGTCAGCCGCTTACGCCTGTTGCCACTCCTTGAAGCGCTTCGTCACCGCGTCGGCGTTCGCACCCCACCACTTCCCATCTTTGATGAAGGTGTTTTGCGCCGTTTGCGGACTGCCCGGCAGCGAACCGCGCAGCGACGCGGGCATCATGCCGTATGCCGACTTGTTGACGCACCCGTAGTGCGACACTTCTGCGAACGCGACGCAACCTTTGGCGTTCGCCGCGATCGCATTGAGGAGCTCCATCGCGGCCTCTTTGTGCGGCGCGCCCTTGACGACCGTCATATAGCTTCCGCCGAGAGCCGCCTGGTTGAGCACGAATGTCAGATTCGTTCCTTGATTCTTGTTTGAAAGCTCCACTCTGCCGTTAAAAGCGGTGGCTAGTGCGGTCGCACCCGACGTGAGCTGCTGAATCGGCTGAGCGTTGGTCGAGTACCACACGATGTTGTTCTTGCCGAGCTTGTCGAGGCTCTTGAGCGCGCGATCGACATCGATCGGGTAAAGTTTGCTGACCGGGACGCCGTCAGCGATGAGTGCGGCCTCGAGGGTCGAGCCGTCGCTGAGATTATCGTACATCGAACGCTGCCCGGGATACTTTTTCGTGTTCCAGAACTCGACCCAGTTCTGCGGCCCAGACGCCATCTTTGCCTTATCGTAGGCGATGCCCCATGCATACGTGTCGTAGAGGAACCCGTACTCTTTGGTCATCGACGGCGTCATGTCGCCTTGATGCGTGTAGTGAACCGGCTCGAGCAGACCTTGCTCGGCCGCGACCGGATAGTCTGAAGCGACGACGACCATTGCGTCGATCTGCGGATGTCCGCTCTGCGCTTGTAGCTTGAGCGTGGCGAGCGATGCGTTTGACGTCATCTCGACTTTGGTGCCCGTTGCTTTCGTGAACGGGTCGATATAAGAGTCCTGTAGTGCTTTGTCCAGTGCGCCGCCGTACGTCGAGAGCACGATCGTGTCTCCGGCTGCCCCGGCCGCAACCAGCGGCCTGAGCGATAAACCGACACCTGCGACCGTCGCGGCTTCCAGGAGTGTTCTGCGCGAAATCGATTTCATCGTTTCCCCTCCGAATTGATCCTAGTTTTTCGTCACGCGCCCCATTGCTGCCACCGGCAGCTCGTTTTCATCCGTCCTGAGCATATCCATAATAAGCCCTTGAAAATGCCGCACCGGCACTTCGATGTTCTGGGCGAGGTATCCGGGCGGCGCCATTCCCGTGTCGTGACCGCGTTGCGTCGAGACGACGACGCCGATGTCTTCGCCAATCACGCGCCGGAACGTCGCGATCCGGGAAGCAACCTCTTCTTCCGGCATTCCCGGCGGTAGATAGTATTCTTTGGTGACCCGCGTATGCTTCACGTCGATCGGATCGGTAATCAAGAGGAAGAACGACTCACCGGCGCGCCCCGATAGCCAAAGTCCTGGAAAGACATAGGTCGCGTAGTGATCGTGGGTGTCCGGCCCCGCCGTGTCCTTGACGTTCGGACGCGCTTCGATGACTTGCGCGCCGGCAAACCCGTAGTATTCATACTTCGTATGCTGTACGTCGTGCGTGCGCGCGAGAATCGGATGCACCGTCGGGCAGTGATAGCATTCGAGGACGTTGTCGACGAACGTCTTCCAGTTGCACTCGACGATCAGCTCGTCGCGGCCCGCGCGCGGCAGGTCCATCTGCAGGCCGCGCGCCTCCGCGATCTCGCGAACCGGACCGAGCGTTTCGGTCAGCGGTTGCGCGTTCGGATCGGGATTGACGAAAACCAAGTGACCCCATGACGCGACCGAGAACGGAATCAGCCCGGCAGTCTCTTTTGAAAACGCGCCGGCGCCCTCGGTCTTGAGCTCCATGCCGCGCGGAACGCCGACGAGATTGCCGCAGAGATCGTAGGTCCAGCCGTGATAGGGGCACTGCAGCGCACGCGCGTTGCCGCAGCCCTCCGCAACGCGATGCAAACGGTGCCGGCAAACGTTGAGAAACGCGTGAAGCCCGTCTTCGGCCCGGGTGATGATATAGGGCAGCCCCGCAGCAACCCCGGCAAAAAAATCGCCCTGTGTTTTGAGATCGCTTAGGCGGCACGCATACTGCCAGGAACGTTTGAAGATCTTTTCGACCTCGACCTGATAGATTGCCGCACTCGTGTACCAAAGCGAGGGCAGCGCGCGTCCCTCGTCGAGACACCGGCTACCTTCTTCTATCAAGCGCCAAAGGCCATTACTCTCGTCTCGATACGCCACAGCGGATTTTTTCACGAGCAATTACGCAGCGCCCTGCAGGGCATACCCCGCGCGCTTTCCAAACGGCTTATCCGGTGCCGAAACCTACGCGCGCGGCGAATTCCATTGCGATGCTCCCGTTGACGATTTTCTACGGGATCTTTCTTGGCTTGCCGCTCTTATCGATGGTGGCAACCAGCCTAAGCGGCGGCGGGAACGCGTACAAGCGATTACTCGCCGATCCACTCTTTGTAAGGGCCGTCATAGCGACGATTCAGACCAGCGCCATCACCACGGCGGTTACGATTGTGTTCGCGTATATCTGCGCCGTCGCCGCCTGGCGCTCGAGCGGCGCGGTCCGTGCCGCCATCATCGCGCTCGTGCTCGTGCCGCTTGCGACCAGCATCATGGTCAAGACGCTGGCGTGGACGATCATTCTTCAAAGCAACGGCGTGGCGAATAGCACGCTGCTGCACGCCGGTCTCATCGCGCATCCGCTTCACCTTCTCTACACACGATTTGCCGTCGTACTCGGGATGGTGCAATACGTCGTCCCGTACGCATTCTTGCCCATTTACAGCTCCCTGATGAGCATCGACCCGCGATTGGAACGCGCCGCTTGGAGTCTTGGAGCGTCGCACCTCCAGGCGTTCGTGCGCGTGATCGTGCCGATGTCGCTGCCGGGCGTAGCCGCCGGTGCGATCCTAGCGTTTATCACCGCGACGGGCTTCTTCGTGACCCCGGCCCTTCTCGGTTCGCCGCGCGATGCCATGATCGCCAATCTCGTCGAGTACTATGCGCGTCAGCTTGTCGACTTTCCGGTCGCATCGGCGCTCGGAGTCCTCATCTTCGTTTCACTTGGTGTGCTAACGATTTATTACCAGCGGTTCACGCAGCAAAGCCAGGAGCGGAGAGCCCACTTGTGAGGCATTGGGTGTGGGTGCTGCTGAGCGCGCCGATTCTTTTCATGTTGGTCTTGCCCATGCTAATCGTGATTCCGATGGGCTTCACGTCGTCGGGCCTGATGATCTTTCCGCCGCCGGGGCTTTCGCTTCGATGGTTTGGTACGATACTGTCCGATTCAGCGTGGATGAACGCGCTTGCGATCTCGCTCAAGGTCGCGACGCTCGCAACGTTTATCGGCTGCACCGGTGGCGCACTCGGTGCGTTCGGCCTCATGCGTGCAAAGGGCGCGTTCGCGTCGGCCGCAGTTGCGGTTCTCATGCTTCCGCTCGTCGTGCCGCTGATCGTCCTCGCGCTCGCCGACTATAGCCTCTATAACCGCTTGGGTCTCGTCGGACACTGGCAAGCGATCAGCATCGCGCACGGTATTCTCGGCACGCCGTACGCTTACGTTCTCGTGCGCGCGAGCCTAAGCAGCCTCGATCCATCGCTGGCACGTGCTGCGCAGAGTCTGGGGGCGAATGCATTGACCACATTTCTGCACGTCTACTGGCCGGCGATGGCCAAAGGCGTGACGGGCGCGGTCGTTATCGTTTTTGCGCTCTCTTTCGACGACGTGGTTCTGGCATTTTTCTTGCAGTCGCCCGGCGCGGTCACCGTGCCGGTCAAGATGTTTACGGACATCCAGTACGGTCTTTCGCCGGCAATCGCGGCGATGGCATCGCTCGTACTCGCAATCGCCGGCATCGCAGGCGCGATCGGCTACGCGTTTGATGCGTCCCGCGGTTTCATTCCCAACCGCGCGACCGAAGCGGCACCCGCTGCATGAACAGCATCGAGCTTTGCAACGTCACGAAGCGATACGGCCGCGGCCCAATCATCCTCGACGACGTTTCGCTCGCCGTGCAGCCGAACGAGCTCGTGACGGTATTGGGGGCGAGCGGTTCGGGCAAGACGACGCTGCTCATGATCGTCGCCGGCTTCGAAGAGCCCAGCGCGGGGACTGTCTTCGTTAAAGGCCGCGCAAGTAACGGCATTCCACCACAAAAACGCAATCTCGGCGTGGTCTTTCAGAACTACGCGCTCTTTCCGTATTTGTCGGTTTGGCAAAACGTCGAGTTTCCGCTCAAAGTCCGTGGCGTCGCCTCGCACGAACGGCGCGCGCTCGTCTCGAAGATCCTCGAGGTCGTCGGCTTGGCGGAACGCGCGCAATCTCGTCCGCACCAGCTCTCTGGCGGACAACAGCAGCGAGCCGCACTGGCGCGAGCGCTCGTGTTCGAGCCGGCGGCGCTTTTGCTCGACGAGCCGCTTTCGGCGTTGGACCGCCGGCTGCGGGAGTCGCTGCAATCGGAAATCAAAGAGGTGCAGCAACGCACCGGCGCGTCGATTCTCTATGTCACGCACGACCAAGATGAAGCGTTGCGGCTCTCAGACCGCATCGCGGTCATCGCACACGGCCGGATCGCGCAAGTCGGCACGCCGCACGACATCTACCGGAATCCGGTCAGCCTCTTCGTGGCAGGCTGCCTTGGCGAGATCAACGCCCTTACTTGCACTCCGCTCGAAAAAAACTCGAGCATCGTTCGCGTCCGATATGCGACGGGTGAGGGGCGCGCGCGCCGCCCTGCCGACACCAACAGCGAGCACGCCGCCGCGGGAGTCGTCGCGGTGCGACCCGACGATCTCTATTTTTGCGGCGACGCCGACGCCGCGGAGAATCGAATTCAGGGCGTCGTCCAAGAGATCGCTTTTTTGGGCTCCGCCGTTCGATACCGCATCGCGGTAGGATCGGACGACGTCGTCGTGCGTCGTCCTGCCGCCGATGCAGCGCTGCACGACGCGGCACCGGGGCGAGCTGTAATGCTCGCCTTCAGAGAAGAGAACGCGACCTTTTTCTCCTTGTCTTAGTTCACGCTTTGCGCGACGGCCTGTGCGCCGAACAGTATGTTCGCTTCCGCAAAGGCGTGACGCACGCGCTCATGGATCGCTCGCCGCAGCTCGAACTGGCGCAGAGGCGCCGTTTTTATTGACGCGCGCAGCACGATGCAATCCCGGCTAAGCTCGTCGATGCCGATCCATTCGACCGGCTCGAGCACGTGAGCGCGCCACGAATCTTCTTGTGCCATGGCTTCGATCGTGGAACGCACGAGGTCGATGGCGCGCCGCACATCGGCTCGAGGGTCCACCGGCAAGCGGAGGTTAACCCGCGACCAATTACGCGATTGGTTCACGACGGCCGTCACGGAGCTGTGAGGAATCGTCGTGAGACTACCCTCGATGTCGCGGACTTGCGCCATGCGCAGGGTCAACTTCTCGACGATACCGCTAAACGAATTGATCGTCACGTAGTCCCCAACGACGTACTGATCTTCGATTAAGACCAAGAAGCCGTTCAGAAAATCGCGGACGAAGTTTTGAGCCGCGAGCGATAGCGCGACTGCGGTAAGGCCGCCTATCGTCACGACGGACGCCACGGGAATGCCGAGCTGGCCGAGGATCGACAGGATCGCGACGAACAGCAAGGCGAGGGTTTTGAAGCCGGACAGCGTTCGCGCGATCGTCGGTGCGCGCAAGCGTTGGCGTTCGCGGTCGATGGCGTGTCGTGCGGTCGCAAGCGCCCATACCTGGGTCGCATGGAAGATCGCGATGTCGAGTACGCGATTTGTTATGCCGACGGCCACAATTGTCGTCGCGAGACCGAACGTGCGATACTCGATGCGCGCTGCCAGCGCCGTGGTCGGCGGGAACAGCGAAAGCGCCCACCTCGCCGCCGCGAGCCAAAGGACGGCCAGCGTCCAAATCGCGATTTCACCGGCGATTGCGAACCGATCCATGCGCCGTAGCAAAAGGACGAGCTGCCACACCGCGATCGAAAGCAAGAGAAGCGCCGCGGCCGCCCGCGCGACGGTCGCCAAACTATGGCGTTCGACTTCGGGCTGACGCAGGTCGAGCGACTGCCGCAGCGCGTGCTGCAACGTCCCTTGCCACAGCGTCGCCAGGGTTTGCAAGTCGCTCCGCGCGTATTCCGCATCCGCCGGCGTCACGGTGATAATCGGAACCGCCTGAGAATGCCGGCTCTCGACGGCTTCCAGCAACACGGCTTTGCCTTCTCGGCGGATGCGCATCTGAAAATCGTGCGGCTTGAACGACGTAACCACTTGCCGCAACGCAGTTTCGACATATGCGCGCCGCAGCTTGATCGGGAGCTGATTCGGCGATCCTTGCGCAGGCGCAGCAATCGTGAAGAGCAGCGATCCGTCGAGATAGACGGCTGCCGTCTCAAAGGTGCCTTGGCTTTGAGCCGATACATCGCAACGCAAAAATAACGTAAAGAACAACGTTAAGAGCGCGCCTGTGATGACGTACGATCTCTTCATTGCTGACGTGTACGCGACACAGCAGGCTTAGACATAGGTACTCGCCGTGCTGATGCTTGCTTAGCTTATGCCGGCGAGAATTTCAGCGGCGAGCTCGAACGACCGCAAGCGCGCATCTTGATCGAAGATCATCGCAGTAATCATCAGCTCATCAGCCTGCGTTCGCTCGACGAAACGCACGATGCGTTCGCGAACGGTCGCCGGCGAGCCCACCGCAGCGTAACGTTGTCGATGCGCAACCGCGGCAAGCTCGTCCGGCGAAAGCCGACGCTCGATTTCGGCGGTTTCGATCGGAGGCGGCAAACGTCCGGGCTTCCCGCGGAGTAAATTTGCCGTGGCTTGCTGCGACGAGGTCAGCAGATGTCGGGCTTCTGCATCGCTTTCGGCAACGATGACCATAATGGCCGGCATGGCGTATGCCTGCTGCAGATTATCCGATGCGTGGAACGTGCTCCGATAGATGT
This sequence comes from Vulcanimicrobiaceae bacterium, assembly GCA_050733775.1. GTDB lineage: Bacteria > Vulcanimicrobiota > Vulcanimicrobiia > Vulcanimicrobiales > Vulcanimicrobiaceae > JAFAMS01. The sequence continues at coordinate 7,825 of JBOHTT010000001.1, read as the reverse complement.
CCATACCTTCAAGAAGCAGATCCGGCGCAAAATGCGACGCGAATGAAAACGGCAAACCGAGCTCTCCGGCAAGCTGCGCGCTAAAAAGACTCGAGCCTAGGAGCCAAATCGGTACGTGTGACCGACTGCCCGGGACGGCCTGAATTCCATGCTCGGGAAACCCTTCATCGAGCAGTGCCTGCAGCTCGAGAACGTCGTGCGGAAAGCGATCTGACGTCGTCGCCAGATCGCGGCGAAGCGCACGCGCGGTCATCATATCGGTTCCCGGCGCGCGTCCGAGGCCCAAATCGATTCGCCCTGGGAAGAGGGCCTCGAGCGTCCCAAATTGCTCCGCGATGACGAGCGGTGCGTGGTTCGGCAGCATCACGCCACCCGAGCCGACGCGCATCGTGCTCGTCGCACCTGCGATCGCCGAAATCACGACAGAGGTCGCAGCACTTCCAATTCCGGGCATATTGTGGTGCTCGGCGAGCCAGTAGCGATGATAGCCCCAGCGCTCGGCATGCCGCGCCAGGTCGATCGAATTGCGCAGTGCCTCGTTCGGAAAAGAGCCTTCACAAATCGGCACGAGGTCGAGAATCGAAAAGTACTTCAAGCCCGGCATGGGTAAGGTCCCAAGGATGAACGTCCCTGCCCGTCTGGTCGTGCGACATATTTTCACGGCTCTCGCGCTCGCGACATGTGCGCTGATTCCGCTGCGGGCGACCGCGCAAGACGAGGCGCAGATTGGCGCGCAAGTCTACCAAGAGCTGGCCAAGAAAGGGGAAATCATCGATGCATCGCCTTGGTACGCGATTCTCAACGAAATCGGCGAACGCGTCGCGCAGGTCGGCGACACGCAGTACCAATTCCCATTCCATTTCATCCTTGTGGACGAGAAGCAGCCTAATGCGTTTTCGGTTCCAGGGGGAAATGTGTATGTGACCCTGCCGCTGATGTCGTTCGTCGAGAATAAGGAAGAGTTAGCCGGCGTGCTCTGCCACGAGATATCGCACGATATCCATCACGACGTCGTACATCTGGCACGCAAACGGCAAACGACCGGACTGATTGCGGTAGGTCTCGACGTCTTATTCGGCGGAGGGAATCCGATCTTGGGCAATGCGATCAACGCTAGCGCGCAATTGCAAACGTTACACTTCTCCCGCGCAGTCGAGGAAAATGCGGATCGCCTGGGGGCCGAAAATTGTGCGCGCGCAGGGTACGATCCGTGGGGCATGGTCTGGCTTTTCCAGCAGTTTGAGAAAGCCGGTACGGGCGGCCACATGGAGATGCTCTCCGACCATCCGACCGACGCGCATCGAATTACGGCCCTCGAGAGCGAATTCAAATCGGCGCCGGAGCTCTATTCGCACTATAACGCCAGCGTTTCTTCCGCGCACAAAATGCCTACGCTGTCGTCACTCCGAGCGCAGTACGGCGACGTGCATCCGCTCGAGCCGGCCAAACGCGCCGGATACCAACGATGACGCTGAATATTTGGTCCGACGTCATTTGACCGTTCTGCTACCTCGGCTCGGTCTGGGCCGAAGAGGCAGCAAATCGTCTGGGCGCGCCGTTGCGGTGGCTGCCCTTCGAGCTGCATCCCGAAACGCCGCCGGAAGGCGCGCCGAAGCCGGTTCCTCCGGAGAGATGGCCGGCGGTCCGCGAGAGACTCGTGCGGATGGCGCAAAGCGTCGGTTTGCCGATCGACCCGCCACAGCGCAACGTTAACTCGCGCTTCGCACTGGAAACGGCGGAGCTCATTCGCGACATCGGCGGCGACGATTCGTCGGGAGCTTTTCACCACGCGGTTTCGCGCGCGTTTTTTGCGCAGGGCGCGGACATCTCGAAGGCCGAGACTCTCATTCCACTGGCACAAGCGTATGGGGCGACTGCGGTCCAAGTGGAAAGCGCCTGGAAAGAGCGACGCTACGTCAAGCGCGTCGACGACTCGATCGAGACGGCGACGCGCGCCGGCGTCAACGGCGTTCCGGCCTTGGCGTGGCCGAACCGTATCGCTATCGTCGGGATGCGCCCGCCGGACGACCTCGTTTCGTTGCTCAAGCAATAGCGCGAATCGACCTGGCAAGCCCCCGCTTTAACCCCAGGTAAACCGCAGCGCCCTGCGATACCGGCCGACATGAACGCTATGCTCTGGCATCGGCTTTCGTCGCTCGGACACAGTTATGATTTCTCGGCGCTTCGGCGCGCAATCGATGCTGCGCTACGAACTCGGGAACGCGCGCTCGTCGTCGATCTCGACGCAATCGGATTTCTCGATGCGTCGATCATTCGCGAGCTTATTTTAGGTTTACGACGTTTGCGCGAATACGGCGGCACGTTGCACGTCTCAGCAACGCGCCCCGCCGTTATGTCATCGCTGCAAGCAACAGGGCTCGACCGCGTCTTCCGCACGATATAAGAAACCGCCCTGCGGAGGGGATCGCAAAGCGGCTGTCTTCTTCGTACCACAACTGCGCGACGTAAAACTAGGACCAACGTGGCACCGCAGGCTGTCCTCCCAGAAAAGCGAAGGCCCGCGCAGAGGGGAAACCGGTTGTTACGTCTTTTCGGGCGTGTGGTGGGCGACGATGGAAGACGTTACCGCACGCTCCCCGAACCGGCTACTCAACCCACGTAACCAATTCGTCGAACGCCGCGAGCACGTCCGGATGGCCCGGACGCAGCTGCGGATAGTTAGGATCTTCCGACCACGCATCGACGTGCTGGGCGTTCTCGATTAGGCGCGCTCGATACGATGCGCCCTTCCCCGCCGCCGCAACGAGCTTGCCGTACGGCTCCCAATGCATCTGCGGCGTGATGAAGTGATCGTACTGTGACGCCAAGTCGATCATCTTGCCACGTATGTTGCCGCTATGGGCGTATTCGCCGATGCGCGCCGAAATTTGCGGAGAACGCGCGAGCCGCCAGCTCCCGATTCTCGAGTTCCAGGATTCCGCCGGAGCGGGGTCGCGGACGTCTTCGTACGTCATGGACGCTTCCGGATCGAAGACCATCGCGTGCAGCCATGCGGTGATCCGCCAATAGATTCGATTGTTCTTTTCGTAGATCGAGCTGCCGTCGCGTCCGACGATGTCCGGTGGAAATCCGAGGCTTTCGATGCCGTCCTTCTCGCCGCGCTCCATCAGCTCGACCGCTTGTGGCAAGTGCGCTAAAAGATTGTGCTCTTTCGTCCAGAGCACGGAATTCCACACGAGCGCTCCGTCGTACGCGTTGCTCATTTCCATTGCGAATCGAACTTGGCCGCCGCCGTTCGAAAGACCGACGGCATAAACGACTTCGGGCTCCGTGCCGTGAACTTGGACGATCGATTCCTTCGCGACATCGGTGATCGAGAAAAAATCTCGCATCCAGCAACGGAACGTGCTGCCGGGCGCGTGCTGCCAAAACGACACGCCGGTTCCGTCAGAAAGAAGATAACGTGGCAGCGTGACGCCTCCGACCTCGAAACGCGCATCGCCCGTCAGCAGCACGATTCCGTCGCCTTGCGATTTGTTGCCGCAGACATACGCGTAGCCGCGAGCCACGAGCGGATCCGACCATATGAGATCGTTTGCATATTCCGACCGCAGCGCCGGGGTACCGCCGACGACGAGACGACCGTTCCACTGCTGCGGAATGCGCGCGATGAAATGCTCGCCTGGCCAAAGCGAACCACGTACGCGCCATCCGGCAATCGGCTCGGACGGCGGCTGTAGCACCGGCGAGATCGCGCGCGCATCGGCCGCTGCATACTCCGGCGTGCCCAAGGAAACGCCCGGCCCGAAAACGCCAAATGCGCCGTTTGGAAGCGGCTGCGCGACGTCGTACGGCACGTTCGCGGATGCGCGCAGATCCGCGACCGCCTCGATCGTTACCCGGCGGTCCATGCACGACGGCGCGCGAGCGACGCGAAGCCGCCCGGAACGAACAGCACCAAAATAACGAAAAGCATGCCGAGCACGAACAGCGGCTGGGAAAGCGGAAGCCGCACGACGGCGGGCAGCTGCGCGATCGTCGGATCGTTTGCGAGGCCGAGCAAACGAAAATCGAGATACTCGTAAACGATTCCACCGACGACGGCGCCCCACAGCGTGCCCACACCGCCTAATACCACCATGACGAGCAGCGCTAGCGTGAAATCGGCCGTCGTGACTTGCGGATGCGCGCCACCTTGCAGCAGCAAGTAGACGACGCCCGCTGCCGACGCGAGCGTCGCGGACAGAACGAAAGCGCCAAGCTTATAAAGATAGGGATTCAGGCCGAGAACGCCCACACGCCGTTCGTTCTCACGAATTGCCTGCCACACGCGTCCCGGCGGAGAATTAACGGCCCACCACCCGATGGTGCACGCGAAGATGAGGAACGCCAGGGCCATCCAATACAGGTTGCGCGTGTTGACGACGCCGAGCAGCACCGCGGGGAGGCTGTCGCCGCTGAGCGCGAGGCCTTCTTCGCCGCCCGTAAGCCCCCACGGATTTTGCATGACGAAGATCGATGCGGCCTGGGCGAACGCGAGGGTTACCATCGCAAACGGGATGTCGCGCATGCGCAGGCAGATCGCGCCCAATACCAACGCCAACAGCGGCGCGATGACTGCCGTGAGTGCCAGCGCGGCGCCGAGGCTCCAGTGCAGCCTGACGAGCACGATCGACGGCACGTAGACGCCGGCGGCAAAATAGAGTGCGTGACCGAACGAAAGCAGGCCAGTATAACCGAAGATCAGATCGTAACTGAGCGCCAGCGCTCCGAAGACAAAACATAGGGCCAGCAAGTTCAATGTACCCGGCGAGCTCAGCGGCCCGTCGAACAAACCCGGAACCGACACGCGCAAAAACGGCAAAATTGCCAGCACGACGACGAGCGGCACGAGCAAGAATGCGCGCATCGCCCTCACGCGCTTACGGCTTTTCCGGCAAGACCGCCGGGCCGGACGAGCAGGACGCCCGCGAGCAGTAAAATGACCGCGAAATCGCCGCTACCCGCGGCGGCATAGAAGTTCAGGAATTGCTGCACGAGTCCGACGATCACCGCCGCGATTGCCGAGCCGGTGATAGACCCCAGGCCGCCGATCACGACGACGATGAATGCAAAGATCAACATCGCCGTGCCGCGTCCGGGATCGATGGTGCCGAAATACGTGGCCGCAAGCACGCCGGCCAACCCCGCCGCCATCCCGCCGAGCGCAAAGACGACCGTGAATGCCTTTTCGACGTCGATGCCGAGCGCCATCACCATCCCGCGGTTCTCAACGCCGGCGCGAACGATGAGGCCGTAGCGCGTTCCTCGCAAGAAATACAACAACAGCGCCAACACCAACGCTCCAAGGCCGATCACGAGCAAACGCGTGTTCGGAATCGCCGCGCCGGCAATGTGCGTCGTCGCGCCCATCCATGCGGGCGTTGCGAACTGTCGCGCGTCGGCGCCGTATGCTGCTTCGATCAGGGCGATTGTGGCCAGCGCCAAACCCACGGTCACGAGCACTTGACCGATGTGCCGCGCGTAAAGCGGCCGAATCAGGATAACTTCCGTGAGCGTTGCGAAAATCGCGCCCGCGATGACGGCAACGACGACTGCGACGAGCCAGCGCAAACCGGCCGGTGCAATTGGAAGTGCCTGGCTTGCCGTCCATCCGGCATACGCCGCTACGGTAAAGAAGGCACCGTGCGCAAAATTAAGTACGCGCATCAAGCCCCAAATGAGCGACAAGCCGGCTGCGATGAGAAAATATAGCGCGCCGAGCCCGAGGCCGGTAATCGCGAGCAGTGCGATCGTGCTCAATGCGTCGCGCTCGCGGCCGCGACGCCGAGATGCCGGCGCGCAAGGCCCGGATCGCCGATAAGCTGTTCGACGTCGCCGACGAATCCGACGCTTCCCTGATCGAGCACGATCACGTCGTGCACCAGCTTATGAGCGACGCTGAGATTTTGTTCGACCAGCAAAATCGTCGCGACGTCGGCTGCGCGCGCGAGCGCGACCGTAACTTGGCGCACGACGAGCGGAGCGAGACCTTTTGTCGGCTCGTCGACCAGCAAGATGCGATTATCCGCGTTGAGCAACGCGCGCGCTAGCGCCACCATTTGCTGCTGCCCGCCCGAAAGCGTTCCAGCACGCTGTGCCGCGCGCTCGCGAAGCTCCGGGAAGAGCTCGTAGACCAGATCGTAGCGCAGCTGCGATCCCGGTTTTTCGGCAAGACGCAAGTTTTCTGCAACGGTCAGCCCCGAGAAGACGTCGCGATCCTCCGGAACGTAGGCGATGCCGCGCTGCACGATTTCGTGCACGCGCAACCCCGTCAGCTCCTCGCCGGCGAGCGTGACGCTGCCGCTGCGCGGCACGAGCCCCAAGATCGCGCGCAGCGTGGTCGTCTTTCCGACACCGTTGCGTCCGAGCAATCCGGTGATCCCGCCGGCCCGCACGCTGAACGACACGCCGTGCAAAATATGCGACTCGCCGATGAACACATTGAGATCGCGTACGCCGAGCAGCTCCTGAGAGCTCACAGCGGATCCCCGAGATATGCTGCCTGTACCGTTTCGTTGGCCATAATCCGCTCGGGAACGTCAACCGCAAGCAACGACCCGTGATGCATCACCGCCATTCGATCCGCGAGATTGACGACCAAATCCATACGATGCTCCACCATGAGCACGGTGCGCCGTTCTTCGCGCGCGATGCGTGAGATGAGCTCGACGATCTCCGGTACGTCTTCTACCGCCATTCCCGCCGTCGGCTCGTCGAGCAGTACGACGTGCGGATCACCGCACAGCAATATCGCGAGGTCCAGTTTCCGTTTTTCCCCGTGCGAGAGCGCTCCCGCGAGCGCGCCGAGACGAGCCGTTAGGCCGACGCGCTCGAGCACCGCGTGCGCGCGCTCCAGCGGAGCCGCCTCCGAGTCGGCATGTTTCCAAATCGCGCCGCTCCCGCCGAGCTGCGCCGCAGCAGCAAGTCGCACGTTCTCCAGCGTCGTCAGCCCCGTGAAGACGCTCGACGTTTGAAACGTGCGTCCGAGGCCGAGGCGGGCACGAACGTACGGCGGTGCGTGCGTGATGTCCGTGCCTTCGAGCAAGATGCGACCCGACGTCGGCCGCGCTACGCCCGAAAGCAAATTGAAGAACGTCGTTTTGCCGGCGCCGTTGGGGCCGATCATCACGAGAAATTCGCCTGCGCGGACATCGAGCGAGACGTCGCTCAAAATCACCGCGCCGCCGATCCGCAGACCGAGCGATTCAGTCTGCAGGATCGGCTGCGTCGAGCTTACTTGAATGGGTGGACCGGCGGCGCCACCGCAGTCGCGGGGATCGTTCGGACGAGCTGTGGCTCAAAGCCGCCGCCGGCGGAAACCAGCCGCGCGACGAACATCGGCTGCATCATCGCGTGATCGGCGTCGCGTATGGTTTGCGCACCCTTTGGCGCGAGAAACGACCAACCCGATAGCGCTGAGGTCATCTTGGGAACATCGTCACCGCCCACTTCGATGGCATGCACGACCATCTGCGCGGCGACGAAGCCGTCGGGATCGAACAGATCCGGCACTTTGCCTTGCTTCCGCAGCGCGTTAACGAGGGCGGCGTTCACGCGATTGCTTGCAGCCTGATAGAAGTAGTGTGAAAGAAACGTGATCTTCGAAGCGATCGGGCCGAACGTTGCGTAGGAGGAACGCTGGTCGAGCCCCGTGACGATGCGCGAGACGGATGGAATGCCGGCGTCGTCGAGCGCCTTCCACATCGCGGGCGCGGTTGCACCGGCCCATGCGACGTAGACCATGTCCGCTTTAGTGTCTTTGAGCTTTTGCGCGAACGGCAAGAAGTCGTTTGCGGACGGCGGCACGTAAATGTTCGAGACG